>CAMLHR010000022.1 GCA_946479915.1 uncultured Lysobacter sp. | reverse complement strand
GGCGATCGTCTGCAACATCGGCCACTTCGACAACGAGATCCAGGTCGACGCGCTGAACGCCTCCGGCGCGACGCGCCTGAACATCAAGCCGCAGGTGGACAAGTACACCTTCCCGGGCGGCAACAGCATCTTCCTGCTGGCCGAGGGCCGGCTGGTGAACCTCGGCTGCGCCACCGGCCACCCGAGCTTCGTCATGTCCAACTCGTTCTCGAACCAGACCCTGGCGCAGATCGACCTGTGGGCGCACCGCGACACCTACGAGAAGACGGTGTACCGCCTGCCCAAGCAGCTCGACGAGGAGGTCGCGCGCCTGCACCTGGAGAAGATCGGCGTGAAGCTGACCAGGCTGACGCCGGAGCAGGCCGCATACCTGGGCATCCCCGTCGAGGGCCCTTACAAGGCCGAGCACTACCGGTACTGACGTGCGCGTCCCGGTCTCGTTCGAGTTCTACCCGCCGAAGACCGGCGAGCAGCACGCGCAGCTCGACCGGACCGCGGCGCGCCTGAAGCAGGTCGCGCCCGAGTACGTGTCCTGCACGTTCGGCGCGGGCGGCTCGACCCTGTCGTACACGCCCGAGACGGTGGAACGGTTGCGCCAGGTCCACGGCCTGGACGCCGCCCCGCACATCTCGTGCGTGGGCGGCACCCGCGCCGAGCTCGCCGGGCTGCTCGACCGATACCGGGACATGGGCTGCGGCCGCATCATCGCGCTGCGCGGCGACCTGCCGTCCGGCATGGCCCGCACCGGCGACTTCCGCTACGCCTCCGACCTGGTCGCGTTCATCCGCGACCGGTACGACTGCTTCCACATCGAGGTGGGCTGCTACCCGGAGATGCACCCGCAGGCGGACGACGCGCTGGCGGACCTGCGGCACTTCAAGGCCAAGTGCGATGCCGGCGCGCAGGGCGCCATCACCCAGTACTTCTACAACGCCGATGCGTACTTCCGGTTCGTGGACGACGTGCGCGCGATGGGCGTCGACGTGCCGATCGTGCCCGGCATCATGCCGATCTCGAACTACACCCAGCTCCGCCGGTTCTCCGAAAGCTGCGGCGCCGAGATCCCGCGCTGGATCGGCAAGCGCATGCAGGCCTACGGCGACGATCTCGACGCCATCCGCGCGTTCGCGGCGGACCTGGTGGCGAACCTGTGCCGCCGCCTGCTGGACGGCGGCGCGCCGTCGCTGCATTTCTACACGCTGAACCTGTCGAAACCGACGCTGAACGTCCTCGCCCGCATGCAGTGAATCGCGGGCGCGTTGACGTGGCATTCAGTGCCGCGGCCCGTTCACCGACCTCGCATTGACGCCGAGTCGCGATGCTGCGGGCATGTCCTGCCGCACGCACAAATCCCTGCTCGCCCTCGCGGCCGTCGTCGCCATCGCCGGCCTCGCGCCCGGTTCGCCCGTGACCGGCCAGGCGCACGCGGGGCCCATCCAGCGCTGCGCCGCACCGGACGGCACGACGCTCTACACCGACCGTCCCTGCGCGTCGTTCGATGCGATGCCATTGGCGATGCCCGCCGGGTTCGACGCGCACCTGGCGGACGCGAGCCAGGCCGAGGCACGCGCGACCGGGGCCGTCGACGCCGCGGCGCCGCTGTTCACCGGCAACGTGACCCGCGGGCCTGCCTACGCACGCCGCTCCGCCGCGTCGGGGTGCGCGCACAGTCCCACGCAACTGGCGATGGACCTGCAGGGTGCGTTCGCCCTGGGCGACGTCAACCGCATCGCGGAAAGCTGGCAATGGGTCGGCCTCGACCACCAGTCCGCGCTCCCCGTGATGCAGCGACTGGAGCGCCTGGCGATGTCGACCGTGGTCGACACGCGCTACTACGACGCCGCGTTCGTGGGCGGCGCCGGCAACTGGGCATCCGCCGATGCGGCGGCCGTCGCCGGCGGCATTCTCCAGCTGACGCTCGGCGGCGAGGGCGGGCACCAGGTGCTCGACCTCCGCGTCGAGCCGTACAAGGGCTGCTACTTCGTCCGGTTCTAGGCCGCGTGCGCCTTCGCGCCGCGTTGCGCCCCTGCCCGATAGGTTGGCCGGATGATCCGGCTGCCGATCGCCAGCCTCGTCCTCCTCGCCGCGGGCGCCCTGCCCGCCAGCGGTGGTGCGCAGGTCCGCCATTGCGTCATGCCGGACGGCAACGAGCTCTACACCGACCGTAGCTGCCATGCGCTGGGCGCGCTGGAAGTGGCGATGGCCGCCGCGGAGCGCCCGGCCGCCACGCGCGTCTACTACGGCGCCTGCGCCACGACGCTGCCGGACCTCGTCTACGAACTCACCAGCGCGATCGACAGCCACGACGTGAACCGCCTGGCCGCGCACTACCACTGGCCCGGGCTGGCCGGCGGGACCGCCAACGCGACGATGGACCGGCTGGACGCCATCGCGGCGCGGCCGCTGCTGGACCTGCGGGTCGTCACCGCGGACGTCGCCGGGCCGCCCGTGCCCGGGGATCCGTATGCGCTGCCTGACGTGCGCGTGGTGCCGACGGGGCTGCGCGTCGAGCAGCTGACCGGTGAGAACGGCGCGCCGGTGACCACGGTGCTCTCGCTCCACCGCCACCTGGGCTGCTGGTGGGTGCGCCTGTAGCGGCCGGCGCGGCAGAATGGCGGCCTCGCCCACGCAGGACCGTCCGCATGCAGTACCCCGAATGGATCTGGCACAACGGCACGGTCAAGCCCTGGGCCGAGGCGACCACGCACGTCATGTCGCACGCGCTGCACTACGGCTCGTCCGTGTTCGAGGGCATCCGCAGCTACGACACGCCCGACGGCCCGGCGATCTTCCGGCTGACCGACCACACCCGTCGCCTGCTCGCCTCGGCGCGGATCTACGACATGGCGCTGCCGTATTCGCTGGACGAGATCAATGCCGCCTGCCGCGAGGTGCTGCGGCGCAACGGCCTCGGCCAGGCGTACCTGCGCCCGGTGGCCTACCGCGGGCTCGGTGGCTTCGGGTTGTCCGCGGAGACGCCCATCGACGTCGCGGTGGCGGCCTGGCCCATGGGGGCCTACCTCGGCGCCGGGGTGCTGGAGGCGGGCATCGACGCCTGCGTCTCGAGCTGGCAGCGGTTCGCGCCCAACACCATCCCCGCGGGCGCGAAGGCGGGCGGCAACTACCTGTCCGGGCAGCTGGTCGCGCGCGAGGCGCGCCGGCTCGGCTTCGGCGAGGGCATCGCGCTCGCGTCCACCGGCCTGCTCTCCGAGGGCGCGGGCGAGAACCTGTTCCTGGTCTTCGACGGCGCGCTGCACACGCCGCCGGTCAGCGCGGCGCTGCTCAACGGCATCACCCGCCACACGATCGCGACGCTGGCGCGGGACGCGGGCATCGACGTCGTCGAGCGCGACCTTCCGCGCGAGTACCTGTACCTGTGCGACGAGCTCTTCATGTGCGGCACCGCTGCGGAGATCACGCCCATCCGGTCGGTGGACGGCAAGCCGGTCGGCGCCGGCAAGCCGGGACCGGTGACGCGCCGGATGCAGCAACTGTTCTTCGGGCTGTTCGACGGCGGCACGCCGGACCGCCACGGCTGGCTGGAACCGGTGCGCGAAGCCTAGACGCTGAACGTCAGCGTCGCCTCGACCCCGCGTTCGGCGCCGGGCACCACGCGCACGTTCCAGCCGTAGAGGTCGCACAGGCGGCGCACGATCGACAGGCCGATGCCGCCGCCCTGCGAATGCTCGGCATGGGTGCCGCGGTAGCCGCGCTCGAACAGCCGCGCCGCGTCCTCTGCGCTCAGCCCGGGACCGGAGTCGATGACTTCCACCGCGTCGGGCAGCAGGCGCACGACCACCTCGCCCTGCGCGGTGTACTTCACCGCGTTGGCGATCAGGTTGCCCAGCGCGACCGCGACCGCCGCCTCCGGCGCGTCCACGACCAGGCCTTCATCGCCCTCGAGCCGCAACTCGATGGGCTTGCCGCCGAGTTGCGTCCGGTGCGCGTCGAGCAGCTGGTGCGCGACCTTGCCCACGTCCGCGATGCCGTGGCCGCGCTCCTCGCGCGACAGCAGCAGCAGCGCGTTGATCAGGTCGGTGCACTGCTGTTCCGCGCGCTTGATGCGCTGCAGCCGGCTCTGCGTCTTCTCGTCGACGTCGGGCCGGGCGAGCATCAGCTCCACCGCGCCCTTGATCACCGACAGCGGGGTGCGCAACTCGTGGCTGACGTCCGCGTTGAACTCGCGGTCGCGTTGCACCACTTCGGTCAGCCGCCCGGCGTAGTCGTCAAGCGCGGACGCGAGCTGCCCGACCTCGTCGTCGGGGAAGTGCGCCGCCAGGGATTCGGGTTGCGAACTGCGGCCGGACAACCGCAACCGGCGCGCCAGTTCCGAGACCGGGCTCATGACCCGGGACGCCGCCCACCAGCCGATCAGCAGGGACAGCCCGGTGAAAATGATGACCATGCCGACGAGCGCATGGTTGAACTGCCGCTCGCCGCGCTTGACCTGGTTGATGTCGTAGCGCAGGAAGAACCAGGCTTGCGGCGTCTTCCGGACGCCCAGCTTGTAGTGGGATGCCGTGCCGTCGTCGGCGATCTCCGTGTAGTCGTAGATGCCGTCGCCGAGGATGTACCACTCGGGCTTGCTCCTGCGGACCTCGTCGAACTTGTCGGGCGGATAGAAGTAGCCACGCATCTGCTCGACGGGCGCCATCGGCTCTTCGCCGCCACTCCGCGCGAAGCGGAGCCAGGTCTCGTCGAGGTTCGTGTTCATCACGTCCTCGACCAGCTGGTTCTCGACGCGGTTGCGCGCGTAGTTGGTCGCGATCGCCAACATCAGCGTCAGGCCGACGCCGAGCAGCACGAACGACAGCACGATGCGCGTCCGCAGCCGGCGCCTGAACTTCGGCCGCCTCCCCTTCCCCCGTTCGACCACGCCGCTTCCCTCAGCTGCCGCCGTCGGGCGCCGCGATGCGGTAGCCGATGCCGTGCCGGGTCTGGATCATCTGGGTCCCGAACGGCTTGTCCACCACGGCGCGCAGGCCATGGATGTGCACGCGCAGCGAGTCGGAATCGGGCAGTTCCTCGCCCCAGACCCGGGTCTCGAGCTCCTGCCGGGTCACCACCGCGGGCGAGGCTTCCATCAGCGCCTGCAGGATCTTCAGCGCGGTCGGGTTGAGCTGCAGCAGTTTCCCGTCGCGCCGCACCTCGAGCGTGTCGAGGTTGTATTCCAGGTCGCCGACGTTGAGCACCCGGGTCTGCACGCCCCGGCCGCGCCGCGCCAGCGCGTTGAGCCGGACCTCCACCTCCTCCAGCGCGAAGGGCTTGATGAGGTAGTCGTCCGCGCCGGAGTCGAAGCCGGCCAGCTTGTTGTCCAGGGAGTCGCGTGCGGTGAGCATCAGGACCGGCGTCTGCTTGCGCGCCTCGTTGCGCAGCTTGCGGCAGACCTCCAGGCCGTCCAGGCCCGGCAGGCTCAGGTCCAGCACCACGGCGTCGAAATCGTGCACGACCGCCAGGTGCAGCCCCGTCACGCCGTCCGCAGCGAAGTCGACGGTGTGCCCGCGGTCCTCGAGGTAGTCGCCGAGGTTGGCGGCGATGTCCTGGTTGTCTTCGATCACGAGGATGCGCATGGCGTGTCCATTCGGGAGGCCACCGGGATTCTGCCAGAGCGCCGCCGCGGCGCTCCGTGAGCGCGCGCCGGCGCCTGCGGCGGACAAAGGAAGGCCCAGACGCGACGGGCGCCGCGCTGGGCCAAAGAGTTACCCCGATTACCGTAATCTGCTTCGCTCCGGAAAGCTGCAGGACTTCGGTCCGGCCTAAGCTACGCCGGGGCCGATTAAGGGGGCGTTAAGCGCCGCAACCCGTTGATTTTCCTAGTGTCTCGCCATGCTCGGCGGCAGGCCCGGCCGGACCCGCGGGAGCTTGAGCCGGGTCGGGCGGATGCGGGCGACCCGGCGCTCGTGCCGGCCGGCGACGTAGGCGACGATCGCCGCCGCGATGTCCACGCCGGTCGCGCCCTCGATGCCCTCCAGGCCGGGCGAGGCGTTGACCTCGAGGATCAGCGGACCGCGCTTGGACCGGATCAGGTCCACGCCGCAGACGCCCAGCCCGAGCAGCCGTGCCGCGCGGACCGCCGTGTCCTGTTCCGCCGCCGTCGCGGCGACCGCGCGCGCCTTCCCGCCGCGGTGCAGGTTGGAACGGAAGTCGCCCTTCGGCGCCTGCCGGCGCATCGCCGCGACCACCCGGCCGCCCACCACGAAGCAGCGCAGGTCCGCGCCCTTCGCCTCGCCGATGTACTCCTGCACCAGGAAGTTCGCGTACAGGCCGCGCAGCGCCTCGATCACGCTGCGCGACGCGGACGGCTTCTCGGTCAGCATCACCCCGGCGCCCTGGGTGCCCTCGTTGAGCTTGACGACGTGCGGCGGCGGCCCGAGCAGCGACAGCAGGTCGTGCGTGTCGTCCGGGTTGTCGCCGAACACCGTCACCGGCAGGCCCAGGCCCTGCGCCGCGAGCAGCTGGTGGCAGCGCAGCTTGTCGCGCGCGCGCAGGATCGCGTCGGACGGGTTGGGCGTGAAGCTGCCCATCAGCTCGAACTGGCGCAGCACCGCGGTGCCGTAGCGCGTCACCGAGGCGCCGATGCGCGGGATGACCGCCTGGTAGCCGCTCAGCGGCTTGCCGCGGTAGTGCATCGCGAACCCGTCGGTGCTGATGCGCATGTAGCAGCGCAGGGGATCGAGCACGCGCACGCTGTGGCCCGCGTCGCGCGCGGCTTCCACCAGGCGGCGGGTCGAGTACAGCTTGCCGTTGCGCGACAGGATCGCGAGCTTCATTCGGGTGCCCCGGACACGAGGAAGGAGCCTGCGGGATCGACCGTGAACGCGCCGGCGAGGGCGGTGCGGCCGAGCAGCATGGGGAAGCGCATGCCGCGGCGCTCGGCGAGGTTGACCTCCACCTCGCGTTCGACACCCGCCAGCGACAGGCGCGTGCGCAGGAAGGCGCGGCGCGTGCGATGGCCGCCGGAGTCGGTGACCTCGCGCTCCTCGAGCAACGGCGCGGCGCCCTCGATCGCGGTGCCGCGCGCCGGGCCGTCCAGGTCGCCGGTTGTCAGCGTGAACCCGACCCAGGGCGCCCCGCCTTCGGTGAAGCGCCACTGGGTGTCCACGTGCAACGCGCAGCTACGGGCGCCGGTGTCGACCTTGGCGCGGATCGCCGGGATGCCCAGCGCGGGAAGCGACACCCACTCGCGCCAGCCGACAACGATCGCCATGGCGCGGTTCCTCGGGAACGTGGTGCGACCGGATTGGAGCGGGTGATGGGAATCGAACCCACGTTAGCAGCTTGGGAAGCTGCAGTTCTACCATTGAACTACACCCGCGGCCGTCCAGTTTAAGGCAGGTCAGAAGCCCTTGCCCAGTGTCACGAACACCGTGGCGTCGGTCCCGCTGCCCTGGCTGACGGTGGTGCTGGCGCCGAGGTTGGCGTCCATGCCGAACAGGTGGGTGCGCGCACCGAAGGTCACCGTGCCGTACCGGTCGTCCAGCTCCAGGCCCGGCACCGCGTAGGGGAGCGACCCGGGGATGGACAGCGCCTGGGCGAAGGCCTGCTCCGCGGCGTCCTCGAACTGGCGGTCCAGGGTCACGCGCGCATAGGGCTGCAGCGCCGCGCCGGCGACGTAGCTGGCCTGCCAGCCGACGCTGCCGATCAGCGAGTCGAAGGACTGGTCGGGGTACGCCAGCGCGCTCGACGACAGGTTGTCCTCGGCGTAGCCGTCCACTTCGACCTGCTGCGACAGCACCGCCAGCACGGGACCGTGCCGCAGCGCGCCCTCGCCGAAGGTCCAGCCGGCATCGATGCCGACGGTGAGGTTGGTGCCGCCCGGCGAGCCGCGGTGGACGCGCGTGGCCGGGCCGAGCTGCACTTCGCGCGCGATGTCGTAGACCAGGCGGGTCCAGCTCAGCTGGCCGTTCGCCCAGGGGCCGTCACCGGACCAGCCGAGGTAGGCACCCACGGTGGCGTCGTCCTGCTCGAAGCTGCCGCGGCGCAGGCCCCAGTCGAGGTCCTGGCGGCCGAAGCCGGCGAACGCGCCGAACACCACGTTGCCTTCCGCGCGGTCCACGCCGACGGTGACCGTCGGTCCCGCGCCGTCGTACGCGTCGCCGCGCTCGTAACGCTGGAAGTCGCCGCGCGCGTCGGCCCACCACTGCAGGCCCTCGCCGCCCGCCCGGCCCGCGGCGCGCGCCGAGACGCGCGCGGCGCGCGCGCGGCCGACCATCGCGGCCGAATGCGGCAGCACCGCGATCTGCCGCGGCCCCTCGATCATGCCCACCGCCAGGTCCGCGATGATCTCGTGCGCCGCGCCGGTCGGGTGCACGCCGTCGGCGAACGCATACGTGTCGGGCGCGTCGGGACTGGCGAAGTTGCCCGGGTTGCAGGTCAGCGACGACGCGGTGAACTCCGGCAGGCAGGCCGTGCCGGTGACGTTCGTGAAGCCGTACGTGCCGGGATCCGCCGTGATTTCCTGGATCAGGCTGAAGACGTCCACCGGAATGACCCGGAGGCCCGCACCGGCCAGTGCGTCGAACAGGGCGTCGTTGTACGTGGACGCCAGCAGCGTGCCCGTCGGGCCCTGCCCCGACGCGAGGAACGACGGGGTGAGCCCGAGGTCCGGCACGTTCGGCATCAGCACGTAGCGCGCGCCCGCGGCCTGCAGCATGCCGATTGCGGTCACCTGCGCGCCCACGGCGCCAGCCATCGTTTCCGCGGCGGGCGCGCCGCCGGCGATCGCGAACATGTCGTTGCTGCCGCCCCAAACGGTGTACAGCGCGTCCGGATCGGCGGTGCCGCCGGTAGCCGCGAGGTAGGTCTCGACCTGGGTGAGGATCGACGGCACCGGCACGCCCAGGCCCGGGGCCAGGTCGCTGGTGCCGTCCACGCCGTTGCGCGCGCCGCCGGTGGCGTAGTTGTCGCCGGTCGGCAGGCCGGTCTCGACCGTCGCGCATCCCGCCGCGGTGCACACGCCGTAGCCGACCGGCGCGGCGTTGCCGCCATAGAAGTCGGCGAGGTATTCCGCCCAGATCATGTCCGGGTTCGTGGTGAAGCGCCCGATGATGGCGCCGTCCGGCCCGAAGCCGAGCACCAGCGCGCCGCGGTAGCGGCCCGCGTCGGTCAGGCTGTCGCCGAAGAAGATCGTGTCGGAGAACGTGTCGTCGGCAACGGCCGGCACTGCGGCCAGCGCCAGCGCGGCGGCCAGCAGGGTGCGGAGGGGACGGCGGGTGCGCTTCATGCGGTGGGCTCTCGATACGGGTGCGAATGGAGGCCCATCGTTCCATGGCCCGGGCGCCGCCGGCAACTACAATGCGTGCATGGCCGGCGACACGACCCGCGAGACGATCGACATCCGCTTCAACGACGCGCCCCGCGCGGTGCCGCGCGGCACGACGGTGGCCGCCCTGCTGGAACGCGAAGGCCTGGCCGGCCGGCGCGTGGCCGCCGAGGTCAACCGCGAGATCGTGCCGCGCGGCGCGCACGGCGTCCGTGTCCTTGAGGCGGGCGACCGCGTGGAGGTCGTGCACGCGCTGGGCGGCGGCTGACGCCGGAGGGCGCGGCGAACGCTTGGTACCATGCACGCATGCAAGCCCCCCACGCACACGGGTCCGACGACGCGCTGGTCGTCGCGGGCCGACGTTATCGCTCCCGGCTGCTGACCGGCACCGGCAAGTTCACGGACCTCGAACAGACCCGCCAGGCCACCGAGGCCGCCGGCGCCGAGATCGTCACGGTCGCCATCCGGCGCACGAACATCGGCCAGGATCCGGACGAGCCGAACCTGCTCGACGTCCTGCCGCCGGACCGCTACACGATCCTGCCGAACACCGCGGGCTGCTACACCGCCGACGAGGCCGTGCGCACCTGCCGGCTGGCCCGCGAACTGCTCGACGGCCACAAGCTGGTCAAGCTCGAGGTGCTCGGCGACCGCAAGACGCTCTTCCCGGATGTCGTGCAGACGCTCGCCGCGGCGGAGACGCTGGTCGCGGACGGGTTCGACGTCATGGTCTACACCAGCGACGACCCCGTCCTGGCCAAGCGCCTGGAGGCCATCGGCTGCGTCGCGGTCATGCCGCTGGCCGCGCCGATCGGCTCCGGGCTGGGCATCCAGAACCGCTGGAACCTGCTGGAGATCGTCGAGAACGCGCAGGTGCCGATCATCGTGGACGCAGGCGTGGGCACCGCGTCCGACGCCGCCATCGCGATGGAACTCGGCTGCGACGGCGTGCTGATGAACACCGCGATCGCCGGCGCGCGCGACCCGGTGCGCATGGCGCGCGCGATGCGGCTGGCCGTGGAGGCCGGGCGCGATGCGTTCCTGGCCGGGCGGATCCCGCGCCGGCGCCATGCGAGCGCGTCCTCGCCGATCGACGGCCTGGTCGGCTGATGCTGCCCAAGCCCTTCACCGCGACGGAGGGCGCGCGACGGATCCGCAGCTTCGTGCTGCGGCAGGGCCGCTTCACCCCGGCGCAGCAGCGCGCGTTCGACGAGCTGTGGCCGCGCTTCGGGCTGGACTACACCGGCAAGCTGCGCGACTTCGACGCCGTGTTCGGGCGCCGCGCCAGACGCGTGCTCGAG
>CAMLHR010000021.1 GCA_946479915.1 uncultured Lysobacter sp. | reverse complement strand
TGATGTCTTCGATCTGCTCCGGGTCGACCATGTCGTCGGGCAGGTGGTCGTTGACCTCGGCATAGGTCAGGTAGCCCTGCTCCAGGCCCTTGCTGATCAGGGTCTTGATGTCGGATTGCGGGGCAGTCTGCCGTTCGTTGGCCATTGGGCGCGTCACCGGTGGAAGGCGAGGGGAACCCTGCATTATACAACCAGCCCCCACCTGATCCCTGCAGGGGGTCGGGGGCCGTCAGGGTTTCAGGAGGAAGGTCACCGGCCCGTCATTGACCAGATCAACGGCCATATGGGTGCCGAACCGGCCAGTTTCCACCGGTCCGGAGTGCCGACTCCGGCACGTTTCGACCAACCGGTTGAACACGGGTTCAGCGGTTTCGGGCGCCGCGGCGGTGCTGAAGCCCGGGCGCATGCCCGACCGGGTGTCGGCCGCGAGGGTGAACTGGCTCACCAGCAGCAACCCGCCCCCGGTGTCGGCCAGCGACCGGTTCATGCGGCCCTGGTCGTCGGCGAAGACCCGGTAGCCGAGCAGGCGCTCGGCCATCCGCGCGACCTGCGCCTCCCCGTCGCCGGGTTCGACCCCGACCAGCACGAGCAGGCCGGCCCCGATCGCGCCGACGACTTCGCCGGCCACGGAAACCCGGGCGGAGGACACGCGCTGGATGAGGCAGAGCATCGGGACCATCGTACTTGTGGGAGCCGCTTCAGCGGCGAGCCCTTCGCGAAACGCTCGCCGCTGAAGCGGCTCCCACATACGATGGCTGCATGTTCGTCGAATTCGCCGCACGCCTGCTCCATGGCCTCGCCGCCCTGCTCGCCTGGCTGCCCTGGCCCCTGCTGCGCCGCGTGGCCGACGGCCTGGCATGGGCCTGGCGCAGGCTCGACGCCCGCGAATGCCGCGTGGCCCGGCGCAACCTGGAGCTCGCCTACCCCGACCTGATGCCCGCCGAACGCGAGGCCCTGCATGCGGACGTGCTCCGCGGGACTGCGCGCCAGGCACTCGAGACGCTGCGCATCTGGACCCGCCCGCAACGCCACAACCTGGCGCTGATCCGCGAGCACGACGGCGTCGAGCTGTTCGACGCGGCCCTGGCCTCGGGCCGCGGCCTGATCGTCGCCGCGCCGCACCACGGCAACTGGGAACTGCTCAACCAGTGGCTGTCCTCGCGCACCGGGCTGTGCGTGCTGTACCGCGCGCCGCACTCGAAGGTCGGCGAGGCGTTCCTGCGCAGCGTGCGCCGTTGCGAAGGCGACCGGGTCACGCAGGTGCGCGCCGAGGGCCCCGCCATGCGCCAGCTCTACGCCCGGCTGCGCGAAGGCGGCACCGTCGGCATCCTGCCGGACCAGCAACCCAAGGCCGGCGACGGCGTGTTCGCGCCGTTCTTCGGCGTCCCGGCACTGACCATGACGCTGTTGTCGCGGCTGGCGAACAGGACGGGCGCGACGGTGCTGTTCGCCTGGTGCGAGCGGATCGGCGACGGCAGCGAACCGGCCTACGCGCTGCACGTCGAAGCCGCGCCCCCCGGCATCGCCGACGACGACCCCGAAATCGCCGCCGCCGCGCTCAATGCGAAGGTCGAGCACATCGCTCGCCGCGCGCCGGCGCAGTACCAGTGGACCTACAAGCGCTATACGCTGCGTCCGTCCGGCCGGGGGCAGGACAATCCCTATCGCGACCTGGAGCGGCATCGCCGATGACCGAATTGCTGACGGACCTGTTGCCCGGTGGTCCCGCCGGACCCGACGAGGACACGGGCTGGCAGCCGCTGCCGCCGCGCGCCCGCGCGCTGTTCCTGGTCGGGACCGTGCCGGCGTTCGCGGTGCCCGCGACGATCGCGGGCGCGGTGCTCGGCGAGGTGCTGGGCGAGGACCTGGGCCTGCCGGTGCAGGGCTGGCTGCTGGGCCTGGTGGCGCTGGTCGTCGCCGTGTCGTTCGGCGCGTGGCTGGGCCTGAAGCAGTACACGCACACGCGCTGGCGCCTCGACGAGCACGGGCTCGCGGTGCGGCGCGGCCGCTTCTGGCAACGCGAGACGCGCGTGCCCGCCACGCGCGTGCAGCACCTGGACCTCAAGCGCGGCCCGCTGCAGCGCCGGCGCGACCTGGCCACGCTCGTCGTGCACACCGCGGGCACCGAGCACAGCGCGGTGTCCGTGCCCAACCTGGACGTCGCCGACGCCGAACGGCTGCGTGACCGGCTTGGCCGCCAGATCGAACACGACGATGAGTGAGGAGGCCGTCGCCGCGGCCGGCGAGCCGGAACGCAGGCTGCACCCGATGTCATGGCTGTTCGTGCTGCTGCAGCAGTTGCGGCAGTTCATCGTGCCGCTGCTGGTGCTGGTGGTGTTCGGGCAAGGCGACCGGAACGAGCTGTGGCCGCTGGTCGGCGTCGGCGTGCTCGCGATCGTCTCCGTCTGGCAGTACTTCACCTATCGCTACGGCGTGACCGCCGATGCCCTGGTCGTGCGCAGCGGGCTGTTCGAGCGCAGCGTGCGCGTGATCCCGTTCGCGCGGATCCACAACGTGGCGCTGCAGCAGTCGCTGCTGCACCGGTTCTTCGGCGTCGCCGAGGTGCGGCTCGAGTCGGCGGGCGGCAAGAAGCCCGAAGCCGAGATGCGGGTGCTGAAGCTGGAGGACGCGCTGGCACTGGAGACGCTGGTGCGGCACCGGGGGGCCTCCTTTCCCGCCGGGGACGCGGCGGAGGACGCGGGCGCGCCCTTGTTCGCGATGGACACCGGCGAGGTGCTGCGCCTGGGCCTGGTCTCGAACCGCGGGATGATCCTGGTCGCCGCGGCGTTCGGTGGCATGTGGCAGTTCCCCGGCCTGGGCGACCGGCTGTTCGCGGGCTGGGGCGAGGCGGCGTTCGGCTGGGCCGAGCACCGGCACTTCGACACGTCCCAGTACGTCATGGCGGCCGCGACGTTGCTGCTGCTCGCGGTGGCGCTGCTGCGGCTGCTGTCCATGCTGCTCGCGCTGCTGCAGTACCACGGCTTCGAACTGCGCGAGCACGGGCGGCGCCTGACGGTCGAACGCGGCCTGCTCGCGCGCTGGCGCACGAGCGCCTCGCGGCGGCGGATCCAGGCGTGGACGTTGCAGGAAGGCGTGCTGCACCGCCTCCTGGGACGCCGCAGCCTGGCGGTGGACACGGCGGTGGGCGAGGAACAGCAGCACCAGCAGCGCGCGTTGCGGGAGCTCGCGCCGATCGGGACGCCCGCGCAGTGCGCGGGGCTGATCGAGCACCTGCTGCCCGCCGCGCGCTGGGGCGCGCTGTCGTGGACGCCGCAGCCGGCGCGCAATGCCTGGCGGTTGTGGTGGCCCGAGGTCGTGTTCGCGTCCGTGCTGACCGCCGTCGCGAGCCTGCGGCTCGGCGCCTGGGCGCTGCCGATCCTGCTGTGGCTGCCATGGTCGGGATTCGTCGCCTGGCAGCACGCGCGGCGGCTGGCCTGGGCGGTCGGCGACGACGTGGTCGCCGTGCGCGGCGGCTGGTGGTCGCGGCACTGGCGGTTCGCGGAGATCGACAAGGTCCAGGCACTGTCGCTGTCGCGCAACGCGATCGACCGCCGCTGCGGCACCGCGACCCTGAAGTTCGACACCGCCGGCGCCAATGCCTTCGCGCCGCCGCTGCGGATCCGGTTCCTGCCCGTCGCCGAGGCCCGCGCGCTGCACGACCGCCTGGCCGCGACGCTGGCGACGCGACCGTTGCGCTGGTGATGACCGGACCTGTAGGAGCTGCTTTAGCAGCGATGTAGGAGCCGCTTCAGCGGCGATGCGCGGCGACCGGGCTTGTCGCCGCTGAAGCGGCTCCCACAACACCCGCGATCAGGCTGGGCCCCAGTAACCGATGCGTCTGCGCAGCTTGAGCTTGCGCCACAGGTTCAGCGGCTTCGGCTTGCGGTTGCGGCCGCCCCGCGCGAGGAAGGCGTCGATCGCCGCCAGCACGCGCTCGCTCGACCTGCCGTCCCGGTAGGGATGGATCGCGTCGCCGTATTCGCGGATCGCGCGCATCAGTTCCGGGGGTCGCGCGAGCGCGCGCGTGATCGCCGGCTCGAACTGCGCCGGGTCGTCGATGTCGACCAGCTGCGGCCCCGGCCGGCGGTTGCGGAACGTCACCACCGGCTTGCCCGTGAGCAGGAACTCGTTGAGCGCCGACGAGGTGTCCGAGCACATCATGTCCACCTGCGGGAACAGGTCGAGGATGTTGTCGTCCTCCGCGAAGCGCAGGTGCGGGCCCTGCAGCGCCTTGAACTTCGCCACGGTCTCCGCCGCCATCTTCGGGTGGAGGGTTACGATCCATTGCCAGCGTCCGTCGCGCGAGAGCCGCGCCACTTCGTCGTACAGCGTCTCCGCCGCGCTCCACGAGGGCGAGAACGTCGAGTGGTAGAGGATCACCGGCACGTCGCGCACGGGGGGCGGGCCGGCGTCGCCGCCGAGCGCACCGGACGCGAACATCGGGTCGAGCTTCGGCCAGCCGGTCTCCGCCACGCTGAAGTGGCCGAGCTGGTCGGCCAGCGCCTGGAATTGCGCGGTGTCCCGCGGCCCCGTCGTGCAGTACAGGTCGAAGAACCCGCGGATGTAGATGTGCCGCGGCTTGCCCGCGTCGAAGCCGTGGAAGACCTCGACCTTCGCGCCCGGGAAGAAATGCGGCAGGTGGTTCCCGGGCGTGAGCACGGCCTCCGGGTTCCAGCGGCGCACGCCCGCGACGTCCAGCAGGCGTTCGCCCGCGACCAGGTCCGATGCGCCCGGGCCGTCGAAGAACCAGGCCGTCTCGCCGCCGCGTGCGCGGATCGCATCCTGCAGGGGCCGCAGGATGGCGAGGGCATAGCGTTCCGATCCGTAGAGCAGGAACCGCGTCGCGTGCGTCATCGGTCCAGCCCGTGCTTGAGCAGCACCTCGCGCGCCTGTTCGATGGACGCGGGGTTGCGGTGCATCTCGTAATAACGGATGCGCTTGTACATCGCGTAGGCCGCGGCGGTGTGCGCGACGATGAAGCCGCGCCAGCCATCCAGGATGGCCAGGCGCAGCAGCCAGTCCTTCAGGAACGCGGCCAGGTACACCAGCGGCGCCATCCAGACGCGCGGCGCGCGCCCGCGCTCGTGCCAGTCACGGCACTTCAGCTCGGCGTAGCGCAGGACCTTGAGCTGCTTGTGCGGCAGCGTCGGGTTGTGCAGGTGGTGGAACGGCGCGTCGAACGCGACCGAGGGCCCGTCCCACTGCAGCGATTCATGCACGCGCACGTCGCGCCAGCGCGCGCGCCCGCGGTGGTACAGGCGTGCCAGCCGCTCGCCGACCATCGGCCGGTACCAGCGCATCGGCGCGCCCATGTACCAGGTGCTGCGCCGCAGGATGCCCACCGCCGCGTCCGAGGCCATGGTGCCGGGCAACCGGTCCCGCAGCTCCGACGCGGCGCGCCCGTCCAGGAACTCGTCCGCGTCGAGCACCAGGAGCCAGTCGTGCGCCGCCTGCGTCGCGGCAAAATTGCGTTGCGCACCGAAGCCCAGCCAGTCCTGGTGCACCACCTTCGCGCCATGCGCGCGAGCGATGTCCACGGTGCCGTCGCGGCTGCCGCTGTCCACCACGAGCTTCTCGGCCGCGAACGGGACGCTGTCCAGGCAGCGCGCGATGTTGGCCGCCTCGTCGTGGGTGATCACGACCAGCGACAGGGGCAGCGTGGGGGACGGCGTCGACATGCGCGACGATGTTATCCCGCGAACTCCAGTCCGTGGTCGGCCGCGAATTCCGCGCAACGCACGCGCATGGCGTAGCGCTGCGCCTCGACCCGGCTGCGGTCCGCCAGCTGGAACGCGCCGGTCTCGGCGGCCAACAGCCCCAGCGCGCGCACCGCCAGCCGCTTCTCGCGGTCGCCCGCCGCGCGCAGCGGTCGCATCTGCTGCCGCGCCGCGGGACCGCCCCGGTCCACCAGCCGCATCAGCGCGTTCCCGACCGCCTTCCAGCGCGACAACCGGTCGAGCATCTCCACCGGCATTTCGGCCATGCGCAACTGCAGGCCGAGCCCGTCCATCCAGTCGCGCCACTTGAAGTCGTTGAACCGCCGCGCCAGCACGATCGGGCGCCACGGGATGCCCATCGCGTCGCAGAAGATCGCGCCGTGCAGGGACTCGCACAGCACCCGCTCGCAGGACGCCAGGGCATGCGCGACCGCGTCCGGCCGCTGCCGGGCGTCGACGTGGTGCAACCCGGCTTCCGCCGCGGTGCCCGCCCAGTCGTAGCGCGCGGAACTCCTGAAGTGCGGGACCAGGCCGACGCGGCCGGCGACGGCCGCGCGCGCGCGCTCCAGGCCGGGCCACAACAGGGCCGGGTCGCCGAGCCCGAGCGCCGGGTCGATGCCAAGGCACTCGGCGGTGCGCGGACCGCGCACCCAGTACACGCGCCGCCGCGGATCAGGCTTGGCCTTGCCGCGATAGCCGAGCCCGGACCCGAGGATCACCTTCGGTCCCTCGGGCTGCTCGCCCCCCAGGATCGTGCCGATGCCGTAGAAGCGCACGTCCGGATGGACGTTCGCGATGCCCGGGAACAGCGCCGGCCACAGCTCGAGGTTCAGGTCGTCCCCGAAGTTGCCGCCTTCGATGCGGCAGTAATGCAATTGCATCAGCGACCCCCCGTCGCTTCGCACTCCTTCGCCGCCGCGCCGGGCACCAGCCACCAGCCCCGCCGGTTCGTGTTGTCCATCCGCAACGCGGCCCGGGTGTCGATGCACGGCGCCAGCGCCCCGTCCATCACCAGCAGCCAGCGCCTCCCCGGCGCCTGCGCCTGCCACGCCAGCCCGCGTTGCATCTGCAGGTCGAACGGTACCGTGAAACCGAAGGTGCGTGCAGGACGGTCCGCCATCAGCAGGTGTTGCTCGCGCCAGGCGACCAGCCCGAGCGCCGCATCTGGGCCGATCGTCCGTCCCACCGCCGTCATCAGGTCGCGCGCCGAGGACGCCCCGTTCAGCAAGGGCGCACCGACCAGCCCGAACAGGACCCAGACACCCGCCAGCAGTGCGAGCATCCCCGCGATGGCGCGACGCCGGCCGGCCCAGGCGAGCGCCGCCATGCCCCAGGCACCGACCGCCAGCGCGAACCCGGCCAGCGCGTCGCCCCCCGCATCCAGCCCGCGCTGCTCCACCAGCCGCTGTTCGAACGCTGGGTCGCCGAACCACATCGCCGCGCCGGCACCGAGGAACGCCAGCGCCAGTGCGGCGGCGAACAGGAACGCCACGCGCTGCGCCGCCCGCTTGCGCACGATCCCCGGCAGCAGGGGCGCCAGCGCCAGGCACGCCATCGGCAGCGCCGGCAGGACATACATGTCGCGCTTGCCGCTGGACACCGTGAAGAACACCACCACCAGCGCCCACCACGCGAGCGGGAGAAGGATGCGCGGATCGCGGCGCCGGAGCCGGCGGCGCCACGCGGGGATCGCCCACGGCAGCGCAAGCAGCGGCGGCAGCCACTGGGTCGCCATCACGACGAGGAAGTACCAGGGCGGCTGCGCGTGGTGCCAGGCGTCGGCGTACCGCGTCACCGTCTGCCGGAACAGGATGTCGTGCGCATAGGCGCGGTATTCGGAGCTCCCGTCCATCGCGACCAGCAGCATCGGCAAGAGCCACGCCGCGCACGCCGCGAGGAACGCGGCAGGACCCAGCCAGGCGCGACAGTCGCGCGCATGCAGGCGCACCGCCCAGCCGCGCAGCGCCGCGATGCCCGCCGGCAGCAGCATGAGCAGCGCGAGGAACCCGACGCCCTTCGTGATGGTGCCCAGCCCCGCGGCGGCCCAGCCCAGGACCCACATGCGCCAGTCCGGGCCGAGCAGCACGTGGCGCAGCAGCCCGTAGTTCGCCAGCGTGATCCAGAACGTCACCAGCGGATCGATCTGCGCCTTCTTCGCCTGCCAGGTGAACTGCAGCGCGAACAGCAGCGCCCACCCGGCATACAGGCCGACCCGCCGCGTCCACAGGCGCGTGCCCAGGTCCACCACGCACCACAGCGTGCCGAGCGAGGCGAGCAGCGACGGCAGCAGGAAGGCCACGCGCCACTCGCCGACGAGCTGGTACGCCAGCGCCTGCAGCCACATGAACAGCGGCGGCTTGTCCGGGTACAGCTCGTCGCCGCGCATCGGGAACAGCCACTGCCCGCTCTCGACCATCTGCTTCGCCGCCAGCGCGAAGCGCGGTTCGTCCGCGGGCCACGGGTCGCGCAGGCCCAGCCCCGCGCCCAGCACCAGCAGCGCCACGAGCCAGAACAGCCAGGTGTCGCGCGCGGCCTTCCCCATGGGGACGATTGTAGGAGCCGCCACGGCGGCGATGGACCAGCCGCTACGGCGGCGACGCCTTCCGAAGCCGCGCATAGAAGAACCCGTCCATCCCGCCCTCGCCCGGCAGCCGCTGGCGGCCCGGGCCGTCGGTACGTCCGAAGCGATCGTCCAGGGCGTCGGGCCGGGCATCCGGCGTGCGCGCGAGGAATGCCTCCAGCTGCGCGGCGTTCTCGGCACGCAGGATCGAACAGGTCGCGTAGAGCAGCACGCCCCCCGGCGCGAGCACGCGCCAGCACGCATCCAGCAGCCGCGCCTGCAATGCGACCAGCGCCGCGATGTCCGACGCGCGCCGGTGCAGCAGGACGTCGGGCTGGCGACGGATCACGCCGGTCGCCGAGCAGGGCGCGTCGAGCAGCACCGCATCGAACGCGGTGCCGTCCCACCAGGCGTCGGGCGCGGCCGCATCGGCGGCCCGCAACACGGCGTGCGCGCCGACGCCGAGGCGCTCGAAGCCGGCCCGTACCCGGTCCAGCCGCGCCGGGTCCACGTCCAGGGCCAGCAGCCGCAGCGACGGATCGCGTTCGAGCAGGTGCGCGGCCTTGCCGCCGGGCGCGGCGCAGGCGTCGAACACGCGCGCACCCGGCGCCGGCGCCAGCGCGTCGGCGACCTGCTGGGCCGACCCGTCCTGCACCGACACGTCACCGGCCTCGAAACCGGGCAGTTGCGCGACCGCGACCGGCGTGTCCAGCCGCAGGCCGTCTTCCAGCCGCGGTTCGACGGCGGCGTCGATCCCGGCGTTCGCCAGGCGCGCGCGATAGGCGTCGCGCGTGCCGTGCACGCGGTTCACCCGCAGCCACATCGGGGCCTGCTCCGCGCTGGCGGCGAAGATCGCCGGCGCCGCGCCGCCCCAGTCCGCCTCGACCCGCGTGCGCAGCCACTGCGGCCAGTGCGCCTGCGGTTCGACCCCGGGCAACCCCTCGCGCTGCGCGCGCCGGAGCAGCGCGTTCACCAGCTTCGCCTGGTGCTGCCGGCCGAGCAGCCGCGCGGCGTCCACCGTCGCCGCCACCGCGGCGTGCGCGGGCAGCCCGATCCGCAGTTGCGCGAAGCCGGCGTACAGGAGCGCGCGCAGCTCCCCGTCGCGCCGTCCGGGCGGCCTGGGCATCCAGGCGCGCAACGCGGCCTCGTGGCGCGCGGGCTCGCGCAACACGGCGTGGCAGATCGCCTCGACCAGCGCGCGGTCGCGCGGATCGCCAAGCGTCGGCAGGGCCGTGGCGAGTTCGGCCTTCAGCGATCGCCCGCGATGCAGCACCGCATCGAGCACCCGCGCCGCGGCGGCGCGCACGCCCGCGCCTGGGGCCTCAGCCACCCGCGGCCGGCCGGCGCGCATTGACCCAGTCGGCCGCGGTGATCGGGCGGCCGCCCTCGCGCTGCAGCCGGGTGATGCGCAACGCACCCTCGCCGCACGCGACGTCGATGCCTTCGCGTCCGGCCAGCAGCAGCGTCCCGGGTGCTGCGTGGTGCGCCAGCGCGAGCGGCGCCGCCGCATGGATGCGCACGCGCTCGCCGTCCAGCATCGCCTCGGCCCTCGGCCACGGGTCGAATGCGCGCACCTTCCGTGCCAGCACGTCGGCCGGCTGCGACCAGTCCAGCTTCGCCTCGTGCTTCTCCAGCTTGTGCGCGTAGGCGACGCCGTCCTCCGGCTGGGGCATGGCCAGCGGCCGGATGCCCGCGCGCAGCAGGCCCAGTCCGTCGGACAGCACCTGCGCGCCCAGCTTCGCCAGGCGGTCGTGCAACTGCCCGGCGGTCTCGTCCGCGCCGATCGGCGTCTTCTGGCACAACAGCACCGGCCCGGTGTCCAGGCCCTGCGCCATCTGCATCAGGCAGATGCCGGTCTCGCGGTCGCCCGCCTCGATCGCGCGCTGGATCGGCGCTGCGCCCCGCCAGCGCGGCAGCAGCGAGGCGTGCACGTTCCAGCACCCCAGTGCCGGGATGCCGAGGATCTTCGGCGGCAGCAGCAGGCCGTAGGCGACCACCACCATCAGGTCGGGCTTCAGCGCGCGCAGCGCGTCGCGCGAGACCTGGGTGCGCAGCGTCTCCGGTTGCAGCACGTCGAGGCCGCGCGCCAGCGCCTCGATCTTGACCGGCGACGCCTGCATGCCGCGCCCGCGTCCCGCGGGCCGGTCCGGCTGCGTGTAGACGGCGACCACCTCGGCGCGGTCCATCACCGCGCGCAGCGACGGCACGGCGAACTCGGGGGTACCCGCGAAGACGATCCTCATCCCTGAGCGACCCGGACGGGCCTTACGCCGCGGCCTGGCGCCGGGCCTTGGCCAGCTTCTTGCGCACCATCTCGCGCTTGAGCGGCGACAGGTAGT
>CAMLHR010000020.1 GCA_946479915.1 uncultured Lysobacter sp. | reverse complement strand
GGGAACGGCGTGGGTTGGCCGGTGACGCCGGCCGGCGTGGCTTGTGGGGCCAGGGTCCGCCTCACCCCAACGCGCTGGAGTTCCGGCCTCAGTCCCGCCGCGCCGGCAGGAGCCGGCTGTTCCGCAACAACCCCGCCGACACCAGCGACACCAGCACGCCCACCGGGAAGATCTCCGCGAACGTCATCGGCAGGCGGAACATCGGGTCGGCGTACTCCACCGCGAATGCGTCCATCTCGGCGCGCAACTTCGCCAGCGCTTCGGCGGTGGCGCCTTCGGCCCGCGCGCTTTCGATCATCGCGTTGGAATAGATGGTCGCGAAGTCCATCCCCGACACCGCCTGCACGATCTCCCACGCGACCACGTAGAAGATGCCGGCGATGAGGCTGATCCCCAGCCCGACCCCGAGCGCCGGCCAGAAGCCGATCACCCCGCCGCGGTCCACGTCCCGGTGCCGCTTGATCCCCACGAACACCGCGCTGAGCGCGATCAACATGCCCGCGTAGCCCAGGAGCATGCCGTACTCCAGCGGCGGCATCCCGGAGAACGCGAAGAAGGTGGCGAACATGAAGCCGCCGACGACCAGGCCGGCGATGACGCCGTACTTCAGGATGGTCTTGAACATGGATCGCTCCCCCTAGCGGAACGTGAGCTGCGGCGACTCGTCGAGCTCGCCGTCGTCGCCCAGCACGGCGTACTTGCGCGTATCCGGATCGAACAGCACCGGGACCTTGCCGTCCGGGGTGCGGCGGATGAACTTGACCTCCCAGCCGAAGCGCTCGAGCGTGTTCATCGTCGCCAGCTGCGCGTCATTGAGCTGCCGCTTCAGCGTCGCGGAACGTTCCTTCTCGGCGCTGCGGCGGTCCGGGGACGCGGTCATGGCGCCAAGCCTAGAACATCCCCAGCGCGTTCGGCGAGTCCTTCGGGATCTCCTGGCCCAGGTCCCACAGCTCCACGATCCTGCCGTCGGCGAACCGGGCGATGTGGACCACCGCGTACTCGAGGTCGGCACCGGCGCGCACGAGGTGGGACAGTACCGCCACCCGGTCGCCGCCGTCGACGACCTGCTTCACCTCGAACGACTTGTTCGGCTCTGCGACCGCGCTCTCCTCCATCGCCCGCAGCAGCGACTCGCGGTCGCCCGGGAACCAGGCGTTGTGATGGACGAAGTCCGCGGAAACGAACCGGTCGTACGCCTCGCGCACGTCGCCGCGGGCGCACATCCGGAGGAACTCGGCGGCAATTTCAGCGTTGTTCAATCGTCGGTTTGCGCCACGGCGCGACTGTGCATGAACTCCGGGAAGACCTCTGCCAGCGGCATCGTGTCCGGCAGGATGTAGAACACCCCGCCGCGCTCGAACGTCGGCTCGACGACCTGCTCGTAGAACCCGGGGGCGACGTTGATGCAGCCATGGCTGACGCGGTTGTCGTCCGGTGTCGGCGAGGCCAGGCGTTCGGGACGCCGCTCCGCGGGGACGCCCGTCGCCGTCGGGTGCATGGAGACCGCGGAGTCGTAGTCCACCCACAGGACGCGCCCGGCGTCGACGGACGGACCGAATCCGCCCACGAAGCGACCGGCCGGCGTCGTGCGGTCCCGGCCCGGGATTTCGCGAAGCGCGAGACCGGCGACACCGGGGGCCGCATGGTCGCCGACCGCCGAGCCGAAGAGGCCCGGCGCCGCGCCGCGAAGCCGCCCGTCGCCACCGAACACCAGGACCTGCGCTGCGTCCTTGTCCATGATCGCGAACGGATAGCCCTCGCTGTCCCCGCTCGCGACGATCCAGCCCGCGAGCTCGATCACCGTGGGGGACACGTCCTGGCCGGGCGGCAGCAGGTCGACCGCGACCAGTGGCGGCGCGGCGCCAGCCTCGGCGCTGGACGCACCGAAGCTGACGAACGCGAGCGCAAGCGCAAGCGCGCCGGATGCGGCCCGGATCACGGGAGGGATGCGCGTACGGATGGGACGACCGCGACTAGCCGCGCGGCACACGCCCCGGTTCCGTCTCGAGCCGCTCGACGCGGTCTTCCAGGGAATCCAGCCGGCGGTTCGCCTGCTGCGCGGCCTGGTTGGCGGCTTCGGCGCTCTGGGCGGCGCTCTGCACCCTCGCATCGAGCTGGTCGAGGCGCGAGTTGATCGTCACGAAGTCGTCATCGTAGGTGGCGCAGCCGGAAAAGCCCACTGCCGCAACGATCGCCACGCCGAGCGTGCGCGCCACTGACAGATTCTTCTTGGTCGGAAACATTGCAGTCCTCCTTGGCTTGGTCATCGGGACCACGGCTCACGTAGGGCAGAAGTCATGATCCACCGCCATCTGACGTTGCGGTCCGTCGATGGGCCGTGAAGGGGGTCGCGCCACCTCGTTGTCGATTCCCCGCGCCCGGAGGTGCCGCTACTCCATTGGCACCTTCAGCCGCATCGACCGCGAACATTGCTTCGCGACTTCATATCCGGCATCCGCATGCCGCATCACCCCGGTCCCCGGATCATTCCAAAGCACCCGCGCGATCCGCTTGTCGGCCTCCAGCGTGCCGTCGCACACAATCACCACCCCCGAATGCTGCGAATACCCCATCCCCACCCCGCCTCCATGGTGTAACGACACCCACGTCGCGCCACCGGCCACGTTGAGCATCGCATTGAGCAGCGGCCAATCGCTCACCGCATCGCTCCCGTCCTTCATCGCCTCGGTCTCGCGGTTCGGCGACGCCACCGACCCACTGTCGAGGTGGTCCCGCCCGATCACCACCGGCGCCTTCAGTTCCCCGTTGCGCACCATCTCGTTGAACGCCAGCCCCAGCTTGTCGCGCTGGCCCAGGCCCACCCAGCAGATGCGCGCGGGCAGGCCCTGGAAGCTGATGCGCTCCCGCGCCATGTCCAGCCAGCGGTGCAGGTGTGGGTCGTCGGGAATGAGCTCCTTGACCTTCGCGTCAGTCTTGTAGATGTCCTCGGGATCGCCGCTCAGCGCCACCCAGCGGAACGGGCCGATGCCCTTGCAGAACAGCGGCCGCACGTAGGCCGGCACGAAGCCGGGGAAGTCGAAGGCGTTGGCGCAGCCCTCGTCCTTGGCCATCTGCCGGATATTGTTGCCGTAGTCGAAGGTCGGCACGCCCATCTGCTGGAACGCGAGCATCGCCTCGACGTGCACGCGCATGGACCGCTTCGCTTCGTCGCGCACGCGCGTCGGATCGGTCTTCTGCAATTCCAGCCATTGCTCGACGGTCCAGCCGATCGGCAGGTAGCCATGCACGGGGTCGTGCGCGCTCGTCTGGTCGGTCACGGCGTCCGGGCGAACGCCGCGCTTCACCAGCTCCGGCAGCACCTCCGCGGCGTTGCCCAGCAGCGCGATCGACTTCGCCTCCCCCGCCGCGCAGTACTTGGCAATCCGCGCCAGCGCATCGTCGATATCGGAAGCCTGCTCGTCCACGTAGCGCGTCTTCAACCGGAAGTCGATGCGCGACTGCTGGCATTCGATGTTCAGCGAGCACGCACCCGCCAGCGACGCGGCCAGCGGCTGCGCGCCGCCCATGCCGCCCAGACCCGCGGTGAGGATCCACTTGCCGGTGAGGTCGCCGCCGTAGTGCTGTCGCCCCATCTCCACGAACGTTTCGTACGTGCCCTGCACGATGCCCTGCGAGCCGATGTAGATCCACGAGCCGGCCGTCATCTGGCCGTACATCATCAGGCCCTTCTTATCCAACTCGTTGAAGTGCTCCCAGGTGGCCCACGCGGGCACCAGGTTGGAGTTGGCGATCAGCACGCGCGGGGCGTCGGCGTGCGTGGGGAAGATGCCGACCGGCTTGCCGGACTGCACCAGCAGGGTCTCGTCGTCGCCGAGGGTCTTGAGCGATTCGATGATCGCGTCGTAGCAGGCCCAGTCGCGGGCCGCCCGGCCGATGCCGCCGTACACCACCAGGTCCTCCGGGCGCTCGGCGACCTCCGGGTCGAGGTTGTTCTGCAGCATCCGGAACGGTGCCTCGGTCAGCCAGGAGCGGCAGGTGAGCTCGGGGCCGCGCGGGGCGCGGATGCGGCGGGATGGGTCGTGGCGCGGGTCTGGCATGGGGCTCCCCGGGATTCGATGGCGCGGAATCCCTCGATTATCCCCCAGACGTGAAGACGCCCGGCTGGGCCGGGCGTCTTGTCGCCGCTGAAGCGGCTCCTGCAGCGTTGGGCAGTTACTGGATGCGGGGGTCCAGGGTGCGCAGGGCGTCGGCCAGGTCGACCTGGCCGGTGCGGTCGAGGTCTTCGCGGGTGTAGACGGTGCCGGTGGCCATCGCGCACTTGCGGCGCTCGTGCACGGAGCGGCGGCTCCTGGTTTCAGGCGTGGCATCGGCGGTGACGCGCGAGCCGGTGTACTTCAGGCAGCGGCGGTCGACTTCGCCTTCGTCGGCGACGGTCGGCAGGTCGCTCGCGGTTTCGGCGGCCTTGGCCTCGGTCTCGGGCTTGGCGGCCGGATCGACGGGCTGCGCGGCCAGGCCGAACGCCGTGGCGGACAGGGCAACGAAGAGGGCCAGGCGCAGGGGGCGTTGCACGTTCATGGGGCACCTCCGATGGGTGGACACGCCCACCATACGCCGGCGTCGAAGGCCGTGCAGGGCGGCCTGACGGGCCAGTTCAGCGAGGTGTCAGCCACGCGGCCTTCGCGTCCCTGAACGCGCGGTCGGGCTGGCGCCAACCTTTCGCGAGGCGTCTATGTGCGCTTCCGTACATACGTCCCTGAATGCGGACCGCAGAATCGGCGTGATCACAGGAGGTGGAAGGGACGATGGCGAAAGAGCACGCCCACGAATGGAAGTCGACCAACCGGTTGCTGGACTGCCTGCCCGACGCTGCCTGCGACCGGTTGCAGGGGCATCTCCAGCGCGTCCCGTTGCCGGCCGGCAAGGTGCTGTTCGAATCGACGTCGCGCCCCGGGCACGTGTACTTCCCCCGCAGCGGCGTGGTCTCGCTGCTCTACGTCATGGACAACGGCGACACCGGCGAGATCGCCATGGTGGGCAACGAGGGCGCCGTCGGCGTGTCCGTCGTCGTGGACAGCACCACCACCCCGACCCGCGCCCAGGTGCAGGTGCCCGGCGAGGCGTGGCTGCTCAAGGGCGACGTGATCGAAACCGAGTTCCAGCACGGCGGCGCCTTCCAGCAGTTGATGCTGCGCTACACGCAGTTCCTGCTCGCGCAGATGGCGCAGGCGGTGCTGTGCAGCCGGCACCACACGATGGAGAAGCAGCTCTGCCGCTGGCTGCTGCTGGCGTTCGACCGGGCGCACGACGACCAGCTCCGCCTCACCCAGGAATCGATCTCCAACGCGCTCGGCGTGCGGCGCGAGGCCGTGTCCGAGGCGGCCGGCCGCCTGCAGGAGGCGGGCGTGATCCGCTACAGCCGCGGCAACATCCGCCTGCTGGACCGGCCCGGGCTCGAGGAGCGCAGTTGCGGCTGCTACCAGGCCGTCCGCCAGGAAGAAAACCGGATGATGAAGCGCCTGGACTGCCTCTGACGGCGCGCGTCAGCCCTGCGGGCATGCCTCGCGGCGGCCGGCATGGAACGCGGCGATGTCGGCCTCGGTGGCGGGACGCGAGGGGATGCCGTCGTCGAACAGGACGCGCCAGGTGCCGTCCTCGTCCTTGTGCCACACGGAGTGGAAGCCGCCGATCGTGACCTTGTGCGGCGCGGCGGGGTCGTCGGTCTCGAAGATGGACGGGCCGCTCGACCAGGCGATGTCGCCCTCGCCGCCGATGGTGGTCTTCGTCGGGTACCAGTGCAGGCGCACCCCGTCGCCCGCGACGATCGATGCCCACGCTTCCGCGATCCGGGCGCGGCCGCGCAGCGGCTGGGCCCGGCTCGCGCCGAAGGCCGCGTCCGCGTGGATGTGCTCGGCGAACGCCGCGGCGTCGTGTTCGGCGACGGAGCGGGCGAAGGAGAGTTCGCGGGCCCAGACCTCGCATTCGGCGGCGGTCAGCACCACCTCTCCTGTAGGAGCCGCTTCAGCGGCGAAAACGGTCGCCACTGAAGTGGCTCCTACAAGAAAGGCAGTCCCCACGAGGATTGCAACGGACTTGCGCATGGCCAGGCTCCGGGCGGCGATGCGCGACTGTGCGCCGGGGCGCGGGGCGGCGCCAGCGACGGAAGTCACGGGGGCGGCGTGGCTATCATTCGGGGATGCGCAAAGTCCTGTGTGTCGCCTCATGCCTGTTGGTTGTGGGAGCCGCTTCAGCGGCGAAAAGCACGGTCGATGTCGCCGCTGAAGCGGCTCCTACAGGGGGGAATCCCACTGTTCTGCTGATCTCGGTCGACGGCCTGGGGGCCGGGCAGTTCGATCCGGCGGTCGCGCCGCGGATCGCGGGGCTGGCGGCGGAGGGGGTGCGCGCCGAGTGGATGGCGCCGTCGTACCCGACGCTGACCTTCCCGAACCACTACACGCTGGTGACCGGGCTGCGGCCGGACCGGCACGGCGTGGTGCAGAACGAGATGGAGGATCCGGCGCTCGGGCATTTCGAGTCGAAGACGTCGGCCGGCGCGGACCCGGCCTGGTGGGAAGGCGGCGTGCCGGTCTGGGTGGCGGCCGAGCGCGCGGGGCTGCGCACGGCGACGAACTACTGGCCGGGCAGCGAGATCGCGATCCACGAGGCGCGGCCGTGGCGCTGGGTCCGGTATGCCGACGGCGTCCCGCTCGACGCGCGCATCGCGACCACGCTGGAAGCGCTCTCGCTGCCGCCCGCGGAACGCCCGCGGTTCGCCACGCTGTACTTCGCCGAGCTCGACCAGGCGGCGCACGGCTTCGGGCCGTCGTCGGCGCAGGCGCATGCGGCCCTGCACTCGATCGACACTGCGATCGGGCACCTGCTCGATGCGCTCGACGCGCGCGGGCTGCGCGACGCCGTGGACATCGTGCTGGTGTCCGACCACGGCCTGGTGGACGTGCCCGCCACACAGGTGATCGCGACCGCGGACATGGTGGATCCGGCCATCGCCGAGCCTGTGGACGACGGCCAGTCGGTCGGCTTCGTCCCGGTGGCCGGACGCGAGGCCGAGGCGGAGACCGTGCTGCTCGGCGCCCACGACCAGTACGACTGCATGCGCAAGGACGCCCTGCCCGCGCGCTGGCACTACGGCACGCATCCCCGCGTGCCGCCGATCGTGTGCCAGCTCCACGCCGGCTGGGATGCGCTGGAGCCGGCGAAGTACGCCCGGCGCCAGCAGGCCGGCACGCGCGGGTCGCACGGGTACGACCCGCTGCTGCCGGCGATGCGCGCGGTGTTCATCGCCGACGGCCCGTCGTTCCGCGACGGCGCCGTGCTGCCGCCGCTGGAGAACGTGGACGTCTACCCGTTGCTGATGCACCTGCTCGGCCTGGACCCCGGGGACCACGACGGCGACGACGACGCGCTGGAGGCGCTGGATCGTCCGCCGCATTGAGGTCCGAAAGCGGCGAGTCCGGCGCCCGGCCCGGTGCTAGCCTGCGGGCATGGTCCAGGTCCTTCCCGATGCCAGGGTGTGCGAGCAGGCGCGGCTGAGCCGCGATCCGCGCTTCGACGGCCTGTTCTTCACCGCGGTGGCCAGCACCGGCATCTACTGCCGCCCGGTCTGCCCCGCCCCGGCGCCGCGGCGCGAGAACGTCCGCTACTACGGCTCGGCCGCCGCGGCCGAGGCCGCGGGCTACCGCCCGTGCCTGCGCTGCCGGCCGGAACTCGCGCCGGGCGAAGGCGCGTGGCGACGCAGCGACGAGACCGTCGCCCGCGCCCTGAAGCTGATCGACCAGGGGGCGCTGGCCGACGCGCCGCTGTCGGCGCTGGCCGAACGCGTCGGCATCGGCAAGCGCCAGTTGCGGCGCCTGTTCGTGGATCGCCTGGGCGCCGCGCCGATCGGCGTGCACGGCACCCGCCGCCTGCTGTTCGCCAAGCAGCTGCTGACCGAGACGACGCTGCCGATCACCGACGTCGCGATGGCCGCCGGCTTCGGCAGCCTGCGCCGCTTCAACACGACGTTCCGCGAGGCGTACCGGATGGCCCCGCGCGACCTGCGCCGGTTGCGCCCGGTCGAATCGGGCGACGCGCTGGTGCTGCGGCTCAACACGCGGCCGCCGTACGACCTGCGCGGGCTGCTCGCGTTCCTGGCCGCGCGCACGCTGCCGGGCGTCGAAGCCGTCGAAGGCGACACGTATGCACGGCTGCTGGCGACGGCACCGGATGCGGCGCCCGCGTGGTTCCGCGTCACGCCGTGGCCCGGCAGCGACCACGCGCTGCGCCTGGAACTGCACGGCGTCGCGCCGGCCGCGCTGCTCGACGTCGTTGGCCGCGTGCGGCGCATGTTCGACCTGGATGCCGAGCCCGCGACGATCGCGGCGACGCTGTCGCAGGCGCCGCGGCTGAAGGCGCTGCTGCGCAAGCGGCCGGGCCTGCGCCTCCCCGGCGGCTGGGACGGCTTCGAGGTGGCCGTGCGCGCGATCCTCGGGCAGCAGGTCAGCGTCGCCGCGGCGCGCACGCTGGCCACGCGCATCGTCGAACGGTTCGGGACGCCGCTCGCGTCGCCCCCGTCGCCGCTGCTGACCCACCTGTTCCCCTCGCCCGCCACGCTGGCCGCCGCCGACCTCGCCGGCCTCGGACTGACGCGCGCGCGCGCCGAAACGGTGCGCGGAGTGGCGCAGGCGCTGCTGGACGGCCGCGTGGACTTCCGGCCGGAGCAGACGCTCGACGCGTTCGTCGCGGCATGGACCGCGCTGCCCGGCATCGGCCCGTGGACCGCGCACTACATCGCGCTGCGCGCGCTCGGCCATCCCGATGCGTTCCCCGCCGACGACCTCGTCCTGCGCCGCGCCGCGGCCGGCGACGGGCCACCGCTCACCGCACGCGCCCTGGAGCGCCTGGCCGAGGCCTGGCGCCCGTGGCGCGCGTACGCCGTCATCCACCTGTGGCGCGACGCCACGCCGAAGGCCAAGCCATGACCCCGCACTCATCGACCACGTGCACCACCATCGACAGCCCCGTCGGCCCGTTGCTGCTCGCCGCGGACGACGACGGCCTGCGCACCATCGAGTTCCACGCCGCCGCACACCCCGTACGCCGCGACCCGGACTGGCGCGAGGGCGACCACGTGTTGTTGCAGCGCGCGATCGCGCAGTTGCGCGAGTACTTCGCCGGCACGCGCCGGGCCTTCGACCTCCCGCTCGCCCCGCGCGGCACCGACTTCCAGCGCGAGACGTGGCGCACCCTGGCGACCATCCCGTACGGCGAGACGATCAGCTACGCCGAACTGGCCAGGCGCGTCGGCCGCCCGAAGGCCTCGCGCGCCGTCGGCGCCGCCAACGGCCGCAACCCGCTCCCGATCGTCCTCCCCTGCCACCGGGTCATCGGTGCGAACGGAAGTCTCACGGGGTTTGGCGGGGGCCTCCCCACGAAGGAATTTCTCCTGCAGCTGGAAAAGGCGAATCGCCCTTCCTAGCCCCGCCATTCAATCCGCCATCAACTCGCGCACCGCAACCCGATAACGCGCCGCGATCGTGTCGCGATTGCGGTGCCGGCCATCGCTCACGACGCGCTGCCCCGCGACGTCCACGGCCTTCACCAAATTGCGGTTGCCGCTGAAGATCCAGCGGTCCACGAGGTCCACCACCGTGGCGCCGGCCAGTTGCGGCGCGTCCAGGTCGAGCTCGAGCGTGTCGCCGGCCGCATCCTGCCCGGTGGACCGCGCCGCGCTGGACACCACGCCGCAGAGCAGCGTCTCGCCGACGCTCGGTGACCCGGGCTGCACCGCGATGTTGCGGTGGTGCGTCGCGAGCCGCTGGCCGTACTCGAGCCAGCGCAGTTCCTCCACCGGCGAGACGGACACGTGCGAGTCCGAGCCGATGCCCCAGTGCCCGCCCGCGTCCAGGTAGGCGCGCAGCGGGAACAGGCCGTCGCCCAGGTTCGCCTCGGTGGTCGGGCACAGCGCGACGGTGGCGCCGCTGGCCGCGATGCCGCGCACCTCGTCGCCGGTGAGGTGGGTGGCATGCACCAGCGTCCAGCGCCGGTCCACGGGCGCGTTCATCAGCAGCCATTCGACCGGGCGCGCGCCGCGCAGCGCGATGCAGTCCTGCACCTCGCCCACCTGTTCGGCGATGTGGATGTGCACCGGCATCGTGTCCGGCAGGGCCTGCAGCAGGTCGCGCATCGCCTCGTGCGGCACCGCGCGCAGGCTGTGGAACGCGCAGCCGACGCGCAGGGTGTCGCCTTCCTCGGCGCGCAGCAGGTCGAGCAGCCGCGAGAACGCGTCGATGTCGTGCCCGAAGCGCTTCTGCCGCGCGGACAGCGCGCGCCCGTCGAAACCGCCGGTCATGTACAGCACCGGCAGCAACGTCAGCCGGATCCCGGTCTCGCGCGCGGCGGCGATGAGCGCGCGCGACATCGCCGCGGGGTCGTCGTACGGCGACCCGTCGGGCGCGTGGTGCAGGTAATGGAACTCGCAGACGCTGCCGTAGCCGGCCTCGAGCATCTCGACGTAGAGCTGCGCGGCGACGGCCTGCAGGCGCTCGGGATCGAAGCGACCGGCCATGCGGTACATCGTCTCGCGCCAGGTCCAGAAAGAATCGGACGGGTCCGACTGGCGCTCGGCCAGGCCGGCCATCGCGCGCTGGAACGCGTGCGAGTGCAGGTTCGGGAGCGCCGGCAACCGGCGTGCGCCGGGCGGGGCGTCGGCGGCGTCCTGCCAGCCGGTGGGGGTCCAGAGTCGGGCGGGCGCGGGCATCCGGCGATTCTACGGGCCGGGCCGGCCGTTACCATCCACGCATGGACCGATTCGACGGACTCATCCTGGGCGCGTCGCTGGCGACGCTGGACGGCGACGGCTACGGCGCCATCGAGGACGGCGCGCTGGCGTGGCGCGACGGCGTGCTCGCCTTCGTCGGCCGGCGCAAGGACCT
>CAMLHR010000019.1 GCA_946479915.1 uncultured Lysobacter sp. | reverse complement strand
GGGGTTCATGACCGGCAGGAAATGCAGGGTCGTGCCCGCGCGCAAACGCTGCACGACCGGGTGGTCCGGGTACGCGCCCAGGACATGGAACAGGTCGGCCAGCGCCATGGACGCCGTGCTCTCGTCGCCGTGCATCTGCGACCAGAGCAGCACCGACGTGTCGCCGTCGCCCCAGGACACGTGGCGCAGCGGGCGGCCCTCGACACTTTCGCCGGCGGATTCGACGGCGAAGCCGGCCGATCCCGTCGCCAGCGGCGTGGCGACCTCCCACCACTGCTCCGGCGAGAACGAGCGATCGTCCAGGCCGTCCACGCGGACCTCCGCGTCGTACAGCGCGTCCAGGTCGGCCAGCCAGGCGGGTGGCGATGGCATTGCGGCGGAGGTCATGGGCAACAGCGAGAACAGCGGCAGGAGGCACAGCACGAAGGCACGACGCATCGACAAGGCTCCGTGAGGGTCGGGCCGATGCTCCGAGCAGGCCCGCGCGAAGTCAAACCCGGCTGGGCTACCCTCCACCCATGGACAGGCGCACATTCCTCGGATCCACCGCATTGGCCAGCCTGCTGCCGCTGATGGGCGGCGCTGGCCCCGCCGCCGCCGCTTCGCCACGCGGGCGGCTGCGCCCCAGGGCGCTGGCGACCGGCGACACGATCGCGCTGGTCAGTCCCTCGGCGGCCGTGGACGAACGGCTCAGCCTGCAGCTCGCCGAGGAGGCGATGCAGGCGCTCGGGTTCGAGGTCCGCACCGCGCCGCATTACGACGCGCGGCGCGGGCACCTTGCGGGCACCGACGCCGAACGCGCGGGCGACCTCAATGCGATGTTCGCGGACCCGGACGTCGACGGCATCGTCTGCGTGCGCGGCGGGTCCGGGGCGGCGCGGCTGCTGCCGCTACTCGACTACGACGCGATCCGCGCCCACCCCAAGGTCCTGCTGGGGTACTCGGACATCACGGCGCTGCACAGCGCGATCTTCGCGCAGACGGGGCTGGTCACGTTCCACGGTCCGATCGGCGCCGGCAGCTGGAACCGGTTCAACGTGGACCAGTTCCGGCGCATGTTCCTCGAGCGCAAGCTGATGACGTACCGGAACGTCGTCGTGGACGCGGACGAGGAGCTCGTGCCCCGCGAGAACCGCACCCTCACGATCACCGGCGGCAAGGCGCGCGGCCAGCTGGTCGGCGGCAACCTGACGGTGCTCACCGCGCTGGCCGGCTCGCCCTACCTGCCGGACTTCGCGGGGAAGATCCTGTTCCTGGAGGACGTGGAGGAAGCGCCGTACCGGATCGACCGGATGCTGACCACGCTCAAGCTGATGGGCGCGCTCGACGCCATCGCCGGCTTCATCTTCGGCCAGTGCACCGGCTGCGATCCGGGACCGGGGTACGGCTCGCTCACGCTGGACCAGATCTTCGACGACCACATCAAGCCGCTGGGGATCCCGGCCTATCGCGGCGCGATGATCGGGCACCTCCGCGAGCAGTTCATCGTGCCCCACGGCGGGCTGGTGGAGATGGACGGCGACGCGGGCACATTCCGGATGCTGGAAGGGGTCTTCCAGTGACATCGGGCTGGTCGCGGCGGGAGTTCCTCGGGGGTCTCGCGGCGGGTGCCGCCTGCGCGCTGGCGCCTTCGGCAACGCGTGCCATGCCGGTGCAAGGCCTGTGGTTCCGCAACGTGCTGCTGGTGGACGGGCGCGACGTGGAACCGCGGTACACCGATGTCCTCGTGGCGGGCGACCGGATCTCGGGCATCGGCCCCTTGCCGACGTCGTGGACGCAGCATGCGATTCCCATCGAGGGGAACGGGCGCGTGCTGGCCCCGGGCTTCATCGACCTGCACGCCCACGGCGATCCGATGGCGGACGACTACGCACATTCGCTCGCGATGGGCGTCACCACGGTGCTGCTCGGGCAGGATGGCGGCAGTCCGTCGTTGCCGGACAAGGGGTCGGCCGAGGACAGCCTGCCGGCGTGGATGCATGCGATGCGCACCGCAAGGCCTCGCGTCAACGTCGCCACGTTGTCCGGCCACGGCGCGCTGCGGCGGCGCGCCGGCATCGACGACGGCACGCGGCGGCCAACGGAGGCGCAACTCGCGCGGATGCAGGCGATCCTGGAGGCGGACCTGGCCGCCGGTGCCTTCGGCACGTCCACGGGACTCGAATACGTGCCGGGCCGCTATGCGGAAACGCGCGAGCTGGCCAGCCTGGGCCCGGTGGTCGCGCGACACGACGGCGTCGCGATGAGCCACATGCGCAACGAGGACGCCGGTGCGGTGCGCGATTCCATCCGCGAGCTGGTCGCGGCGGCGGGGCCGGCGCGGGCCCACATCTCGCACCTGAAGATGGTGTACGGCAAGGGCGAGGCGGAGGCCGAAGCGCTGCTGGACTTCATCCGCACGCTGCGCACGGACGGCAGGGCGCTGACCGCCGATGCCTATCCGTACGATGCGAGCTACACCGGGGTCGGGATCCTCTTTCCGGAATGGGCGCTGCCGCCGGCCGACTATGCGGCCGTGCGCGAGGCGCGCGGTGACGAGCTGCGCGCGCACCTCCGGCAGCGGATGGAGCGGCGCAACGGTCCCGCGGCGCTGCTGTTCGGCACCGGCATCTACAAGGGCCTGACCCTCGCGCAGGTGGCGGAAGCGCAGGACAAGCCGTACGTCGAGGTGCTGGTCGAGCTCGGGCCCGGCGGCGGCAAGGCCGCGCATTTCGTCATGGACCGCGCGCTGCAGGACCGGCTGCTGCTGGCACCGTTCGTGGCGCTGGGCAGCGACGGTTCGCCCGGGGGCAGCCACCCACGGTCGGCGGGCACCTTCGCACGCTTCATCGAGGAATTCGTCGGCAATTCGCACCGCCTGACGATCCAGGAGGCTGTCCGCAAGGTGACGTCCCTGCCGGCCCGGATCCTCGGCCTCCACGATCGAGGCCTGATCCTGCCGGACATGAAGGCGGACGTGGTGCTGTTCGATCCGGCGAAGGTCCGCGCGCGGGCGGACTACCTGGATCCGACGGCCCTGGCCGAGGGCTTCGACCTGGTGCTGGTCAATGGCGCAAGGGCGTTCGAGAACGGCGCGGCGGTCTCGACTTCGGGGCGGCTGCTGCGCCGTCGGGACCGGCGCGGCACCGCGACATAGTGCGCCACACGTAGCCCACCGGGGCAGGTCAATCCCGGTCGGGCGCGCCCAGCGGGAAGTACGACCGGAACGGCCGCGCTTCGTCCACGGCCCGCTTGAACGACGGGCGCGCCAGCAGGCGCTGGCGGTACGCGCGGACGTGGCCGAGGCGTTCGTCGATCGGATGGGTCCAGTCCGCGTAGAAGAGGAACGGCGCGGCGCCGCAGTCGGCGAGGCTGAACTCCGCGCCCGCGGCCCATTCGCGCGTGGCCATGCGCCGGTCCAGCCAGGCGTACGACGTTTCCAGCATCGCGCGCGCCTGGTCGACGCCGTATGGGTCGCGGTCCGCCTCCGGCCGCAGCCGGTCCGCAACGAACTTCTGCTGCGGCGTGGACACGTAGTTGTCGAAGAACCGGTCGAGCATCCGCACCTCGAGTGCGGCATCGCGATCCGCCGGGAGCAGGCGCACCGGTCCGGGATGGTGGATGTCGAGGTATTCGATGATGCAGGTCGCCTCCAGCACGGTGCGGTCGCCATCGACCAGCACCGGAAACCGCTTCATCGGCCAGAGCGTCGCGAGCTCGGCACCCGCCTGCGGATCCTCCAGGGTGCGGTACTCGAAAGGGGTGCCGTTCTCGTACAGCGCGACCAGCACCTTCTGGCAATAGGACGAGAACGGATGGGCGTAGAGGCGCATGGGGACTCCCGGTCCGGGTCGGCGATCATCCTATGCCTGTTCCATGACGGCGCGTTAGCAACGGTCACAGCCGCCCGTTCGTCACCCACTCGAGGATCCGTTCGATCTCCGCGACGAGCGCGTGCAGGTCGCGGGTTTCGTACGCGTGCAGTTCCTTGCCGGCGAAGTCGCCCTCGACCAGGGTCAACCGGTAGCAGCCCTGCGGATTCATTTCGTCCGACCAGCCGACGTCGAGCAGCCGGTTCCGGCCCTCGTGGACGAGCGTGAGCATGTCCTGCTTGAACAGCCACCACCACTTCACCGTGTGTTCGGTCGGCTGCAGGGCGTAGAGGCCGTTGTTGTAGGCCACGCGCCAGCCTTCGGTGACGCGGAGCGGCTGGAGCGGCACCTGCTCCGGATCCACGACCTGGTCGCCCGCGACGTGCGCCGCCGCGACCTCCTCGCGGAGCGTGCGCACGCGCCGCAGCACGAACGTCGTCTCGCCGCCGCACCAGCCGCACCAGGGCGTGCCGTCCACCGTCGTCAGTTCGGCCGAACGATCGCACTTCGTGCAGTGGGCGACCGCGAGGGTTTCGCGCAGGTGGTCGAGGGCAGCGAGGTCCATCGGCCCATTTTATTGCGTGGCCGGGGCCGACTTCGCGGCCACTTCACAATCCCCACATCGAACGCCCATGGAACCTGCCCAGGCTTGCCCTGACGGGGATCTCCCGAGCCGAGGACACTGCAATGACGAGCGACATCGACAAGGGCGGCCGCCGGAACCGCTGGAGCGTGCTGGTCTGGGGCGGCGCGGCCCTGCTGCTTTCGATCCCCGCGATCTCCATGGCGCTGGACCTGGGCGGGTTCGACTGGGACGTGGTGGATTTCGTCGTGATGGGCGCCTTGCTCGCGATGGCCTGCGGCGGCTACGAGGTCGCCACCAGGATTTCCGGCAACACGGCGTACCGCCTGGGCGCGGGCATCGCGATCGTGACCTGCTTCCTGACGGTGTGGGTGAACCTCGCCGTCGGCATGGTCGGCGACGAAGGCAATCCGGTGAACCTGCTGTTCGGCGGCGTGATCCTGGTCGGCGTCATCGGCACGATCCTCGCCGGCTTCCGCCCCCGCGGGACGGCGCGCGCGATGCAGGCGGCCGCGGTCGCGCAGGGCGCGATGGCGGTCTACGCGCTGGTGCTGGGCGACATGGCGGCGCTGCCGATCGCCTTCTTCATGGTGCCGTGGCTGCTGGCGGGCCACCTGTTCCTGAAGGCCGCGGAACAGCAGGCCGACGTCGACGCAGGCCCCTGACCGGGCCTGCATCCGACGTCGGCGTCCTTTCAGTGGTGCAGCGTGCCCCGGCCGTCGCCGTCGGCGCGCGTGACGTCGCGGGCACCGGCCTTGAAGTCCTCGGCGACGCGGTTGCGCATCTCGCCCATCCAGCGGTCCTCCGATTCCGTGGAGGGCAGCATCGCGCCGAGCAGCGCGCCGGCGGCCACGCCCATCGCGCCGACCGCGATCGGGTTGTCCTGCAGCATGTTGTCGAACCCGATGCGCGCCTCCTGCGCCTTGCGGCGGGTGAAGTCCTTCGCGGCCCCGGCCTTGTCGCCGACCTCCGACGCGTGCAGGGGGCGGTCGCGCTGCGCATAGAGCCAGGTCATGCCGACCGCGGTCAGCAGGCTGGGCAGCGGGTTGGCACGGACCGCGTGCATGACGGGGCCGGCCAGTTCCCCGGGCGAGGCGCGCTTCGCCAGGACGTCCACGAGCGAGGCGATGTGCGCGCGCTGCGCGTCGATCTCACGCTCGAGCACCTCCGGGTCGCGGCTGGAATCCATGCGGATGCGGTCAGTGGTATCCATGGCGGGCCTCCCGGACGGCGTTGGCATTGCGGTGGAGCGACTCGATGGTGCGCTGCGGCTTCAGGTCCCGCTGGCGCAGCTTCTCCATGCCGCCCTTCATCATCATGTAGCCGGCGATGGCGGCGATGCCGCCCACGATCAGCGCGGCCACCCAGGGTTCCATCACCTCGGCCAGCAGGGCGGTGGCGGCGATGAGCAGCACGAAGTAGCCGCCCATCAGCACCACGCCGCCGGTGGTGATCGCGGTGGCGTCGCGTCGCGCATGCGCCAGGTTCTCGCGCATCTCGCTGGTGGCCAGCGCCATTTCCTTGCGGGCGAGGGTCGACACTTCGCGCAACAGCTCGCGCACCAACGAGTGCGTCGAGCGGTCCTGGGCGCCGAAGGCCGGTTCGCCCGCGTCGTACGCCGGGCCGGTCGAGCCGGCCTGCGTGTAGTCGGTGTTGAAGTCGTCGCGTCGGGTGCTCATGGCATGTCTCCCTTGCTCGAATGGGTCGGCGGCGTGGCCTGGTCCATCGGGACCGGCAACTTCCGCTCGCGTTGCGTGCGCCCGGCACGCGCGAAGCGCGACAGGCCGAAGCCGAGGGCCACGCTGCCGCCGAGGAACAGCGCCGGGTTGCGCCGCGCCATCGCGCTGATGTCCTGCAGCATCTCGTCGCCGCTGCGCTCGCGCAGGGTCCCGGCGAAACCGGTCAGCGACTGCGCCATGTCGTGCACGTAGCCGGACAGGCGGGTCATGTCTTCCTGGCTGAGGTGTGCCGCCGCGGCATCCATGCTCCCGGCGATGCCTTCGACGGTGCCCGCGGCGCCCTGCCGCGCGTCACCGACGGTCCTGTGGAGATCGTCGCGTACCGATCCGCGTGGAGTGGTGGTCATGTGGGTTCGCTCCTGGGGGAAAGCGAGCCCCATTCTCCGCGTCGTCGCGTGTTCGCATGGTCAACCGGCGCCGCTGAAAAATTAATGCGCGCGCGCGGTCATGTTCTGCTAATTTCCGCCACACACCACCGGGGAGGGAAGACGCATGCGCAAGTTGATGTTCGTGGCGATCGCGGCATTCGGCCTGGCCGGCTGCGGGGAATCCGGCAGCGAGGCGGCAGCGGAAGCGATGGCCAGCCAGGTGCTGGGACAGGACGTGGAAGTGGATGCCGACGGCGAGACCGTCACCATCGGCGACTTGCGCATGAGCAGCGGCAAGGCCGCGGTCGTGCCGGACGACTTCCCGGAGGACGTGTACCTGCCGGACGACTACACGATGGAGTGGCTGATCCAGGGCAAGGACTCCACCGCCCTGCACATGAGCACCGGCGTCGCGGCCGACCAGTTGTTTGCCGACGCGACGGCCGCGATGGAGGCCAACGGCTGGACCCCCGGCTGGAACGTGCCGCCCAGCGACGGCGCAGGCATTGCCAGCTTCGAGAAGGACAACCGCCGCGCCTCGCTGACCGTCGACGACCGTGGCGACGAGGACACGTTCTACACGGTCGAGACCGGCGCGAAGGACCCGACGGAGTAAGTCAGGCCCGCCGCTTGTGGAAGTACACCTGTTCCGCCGCCCAGCGCAGCGGCGGGGAGTACAGGAGCAGGTCGAACGGCCAGTCGAACTGCAGGCGGTCGTAGGCCCAGCGCAACGCGCGCTTCGCACGGAAGCGGGGCGCCGCCTCGATCGCCACCTGCTCCGGCGGCGGACCGCCGTCGCGCAGGTGCGAGGCGACCGCGCGGCCGACCGTCCATCCGTGTTCCCACGCCGAATGGATGCCGCCCGCGGTGACCGGCGAGACGATGCCGGCCGCATCGCCCGTCAGGATCGCGCGGTCCCGCGCCATGTCGAACACCGGGCCGCTGCACGGGATGAGGCCCGCGCGCGTGTGGCCCGGCTTGAGGAACCGCGGCAGCCCGCCGGCGACGCCGACCCGCAACAGGAACCCGTCGATGTCCGGCACGCGCGCGTTCGCCGGGTCGTGCCGCATCGCCAGGCCGGCCTGCACGCCGGTCGGGTTCTGCGCGAGCCAGCCGATGTAGCCCGGGGCGTACCGCTTGCTGATGAAGCAGTGCAGGGCGCCGGGCCGTTCCAGCTGCGCGCCCGGAAACTCGTATTCGATGCCGTAGAGGAAGTGGCGGACTTCGCCCAGGCCGCAGTGCCGCGCCACGCGGGAACGCGCGCCGTCGGCGCCGACCAGGCAGCGCGTGTCGCCCAGCCCGTCCACGCGCCAGCCGCCCTCGAAGCGCGTGCAGCCGGTGAACGACGTCCCCAGCCGGAGGTCCACGCCGTGCGCCCGCAGCTGGTCGGCGAGCCAGCGCATGACGGCGGGCGTATCGGTGGCCAGGAAGTAGTAGCCCGGCGCGGCCAGCGCGACCTGCTTCAGGCTCGGGGCGTACAGCCGCACTTCCTCGATGCGGCGCGTCATGCCGCGCGGCAGCTGGTTCAGCAGTGTCTGTTCGGCCGCTTCCTTGACGATGATGCCGGTGGTGCGCAGCTTGTCGCCCGGATCGCGCTTGCGTTCGAGCACCACCACGCGGAGCCCCCGCTGCGCGGCGGCGATGGCGCAGGCCGCGCCGGAGAAGCTCGCGCCGACGATGACCAGGTCGGCGGCGAAGGATCGGGGAGGGCTCAAGCGGGTGTCCGGTCTGGGGCCGGCCGCAAGCGTGTCGCCCGGACGCGGGCGGACGATGGCGTTGGCGTGAAGCCAACTTGAAGTCCGCGCCGAACCTCTACTTCCACGTCACGGCCGCCTACGCGATCCTGCGAAGGATGAAGGTCGCGTGGCTGCTCCCGCTGGTCCTCCTGGTGCTCGCCGGATGCGAGCGCACCGAAGACGCGCCCGCGTCGCAGGCGCCCGCGGCGACGGCGGAAGCGGCGGCGCCGCCGCATGCCCCGCCCGCGGACCCGGGTGCCGGTGAGGCCACCCGCCACGACGTGCTTCCGCCCCTGGACGGGCAGGACCTGCCCACGTTCACCACCGAGGCCTCCAGCGCGGACGTCAGCAGCTTCGGCGAGGCTGCCCCGATCCTCCGCGACGTGCGCATCGGCCAGCACGAGGACTTCGACCGGATCGTCTTCGAATTCGATTCCGAGGGCCTGCCGCAGTGGCATGTCGCCTACCTGGACGGTCCGCCCGCCGACTGCGGGACGGGCGCGGAGGTGCCGCTGGCAGGCGACGCGACGCTGCAGGTCCGCTTCAGCGGGGCGAACGCGCACACCGAGGCCGGCGAGTCGACCAGCGGGCCGCGCCGGCGTGCCGTCGGCCAGCCGTCCTTGCGCGAACTGGTGCGGACCTGCGACTTCGAGGCCGAGGTCACCTGGGTGGCCGGCGTCGCGGGTCGGAAGGCGTATCGCCCGCGGGTACTGGTGGAACCGTCGCGGCTGGTGCTGGATATCGCGCACTGACCGCAAAGGCGGTCGATCCACCGAGGCGCGCAGTTCGTCACGGCGCGGAAATTCCGGCGATGGCACGATCGCCGGATGTCGCTCGATCCCGCGCAAGCCCGCGAATACATGCACAAGCTGCTGGCCGCCATGGTGCGGCAGGGCGGCTCGGACCTGTTCATCGCCCACGACTTCCCGCCCAGCATGAAGGCGCATGGGCACATGACGCCGTTGACGGAGCAGAAGCTGACCGGCGCGGTCACCGCGAAGCTGGCGGACTCGCTGATGAACGACAAGCAGCGGGCCGAGTTCGCGCAGGAGATGGAGTGCAACTTCGCGATCGTCGTGCCCGGCGTGTCGCGCTTCCGGGTCAACGTGTTCGTGCAGCAGGGGCAGGTGGGCCTGGTGGTGCGGACCATCGCCGCGGAGATCCCGAACTTCGAGAAGCTGCGCCTGCCGGAGATCCTCAAGGACGTGGTGATGAACAAGCGCGGGCTGGTGCTGGTCGTCGGCGGCACGGGCTCGGGCAAGTCCACCAGCCTGGCGGCGATGGTCGACCACCGGAACCGGACGTCGGCGGGCCACATCATCACCGTCGAGGACCCGGTCGAGTACGCGCACGTCTCGCAGAAGTCGCTGGTGACCCACCGCGAGGTCGGCGTGGACACGCACAGCTGGCACCACGCGCTCAAGAACACGCTGCGCCAGGCGCCGGACGTCATCCTCGTCGGCGAGATCCGCGACGCGGAGACGATGGAGCACGCCATCTCCTTCGCCGAGACCGGCCACCTGTGCCTGAGCACGCTGCATGCCAACAGCGCCAGCCAGACGATGGAGCGGATCATCAACTTCTTCCCGGAGGAGCGCCGCACGCAGCTGCTGATGGACCTGTCGGCGAACCTGCGGGCCATCGTGTCCCAGCGGCTGGTCCGCACCCAGGACGGGAAGGGCCGCGTGGCCGCGATCGAGATCCTGCTCAACACGCCGACGATCGCGGAGAAGATCTTCAAGGGCGAGTTCAACGAGCTCAAGGGGATCATGAACAAGTCCCGCGAGCTGGGCATGCGCACGTTCGACTGGGCCCTGTTCGAGCTCTACAACGAGGGGCTGATCTCGTACGAGGAAGCGATCCGCAACGCGGACTCCGCCAACGAACTGCGGCTCAACATCAAGTTGAAGAGCAAGCGGGGACAGCCGTCGGAAGGTGCCGGCATCTCGCTGACCCTCGACGCGAAGACGACCTCCGAGGAGGACGAGGCCGCGCGCAAGGACGAGCTGCGCCGGCAGCAGGAGGTCCGCGAGCTGCGCGAGCTTGAATCCGCCAAGGCCCGGCGCGCGGCGAACGGGTAGCCTCCGCGCCACGCTGACAACGCGGCGCGTAGGGTCGGGGTTCCCCACCAGGAGACCCCGCCATGCGTCCAGACAAGCAGAAGCTCCAGGCCACCCGGGAATCCGGCCGCAAGGACGAGGCGAAGGACCTCGACAACCGAAACCAGCCGCAAGCCGCGTCGAAGCAGGGTCACGAGCGCGAGAAGGCGGGGCAGGGCTGGGTGAAGCGCCGGGACGGAAGCGACGACGAGATCGGCAGCCCGCGTACCTCCGGCTGACGACGATGCCCGTCCGGTTCCGGTCGACCGGTTGCCTGGTCAGCATCATCGTGTCGGTGGTGCTGACCGTCGCGTTGAACCTGCTGCTGTGGTCGTGCTCCGGGTGACGCCATCGCGTTCGAGGCGGTATCGTCCCGGCCATGACGAATGCCTCCTATCCGATCGGTGTCCCTGGCCGGCCCTGGGGAACGGCTGAGCGCGCCGCCTGGCGCGATCGCCAGTCGAGGCAGCGCAGCTACGCCGAAGACGTATTGTCGGTGGTGGCGCGACTGCGCGACCGTTTCGATGTCGTCGAGTACGGCGTGCTCGACTACCCGCCGGACCGGTATTCCCTGGTGGCGG
>CAMLHR010000018.1 GCA_946479915.1 uncultured Lysobacter sp. | reverse complement strand
GCCGCGACGCGGCCGCGCTCGACGCGGTGGCCGCGGCGGTGATCGTCGAGCGCTGGCTCGCCGCGCCCGGCGATGCGCTGCCGGTGGCCGCGCCGGGCGCCGCGCCATGAGGCACCTGCTCACGCTCGACGGCCTGCCGCGGGCGACGCTGGACGCCCTGCTCGATCGTGCGCAGCAGCTGCAGGACCACGCCGGTGGCGGCGCCGCGCTGCGCGGCGTGCTCGCCGGCAAGGCGGTGTGCACGCTGTTCTTCGAGCCTTCCACGCGCACCCGCTGCAGCTTCCAGCTCGCGGCGCAGCGCCTGGGCGCGGACGTGCTCAACTTCGACGCGTCCACGTCGTCGACCAGCAAGGGCGAGACCGCCCTGGACACCCTGCGCACGCTCGAGGCGATGGGCGTGCGCGGCTTCGTCGTGCGGCACCGCGAGGACGGCGCCGTGGCCGCGCTGGCCGCCGCGGCGGGCGAGGGCACGGCGCTGGTCAATGCGGGCGACGGGCGCAGCGCACACCCGACGCAGGGACTGCTCGACATGCTCACGCTGCGTCAGGCGTTCGGCCCGGACTTCTCCCGGCTGCGCGTGCTCGTCGTGGGCGACGTGCGCCACTCGCGCGTCGCGCGCTCCGACCTGCATGCGTTGCGCACACTGGGCGCGGGCGAGATCCGCGTCTGCGGCCCGGCGACGCTGCTGCCGGACGACGACACGCTGGACGGCTGCGTCGTCGGCGACGACCTCGACGCGGCGCTCGACGGCGTCCACGCGGTGATGATGCTGCGCCTGCAGCGCGAGCGGATGGAGGACGGGCTGGTGGCCTCGCTCGAGGACTACCACCGCGACTACGGCCTGACGGAAGCGCGCCTGCGCCGCGCCGCGCCGGACGCGGTCGTGCTGCATCCCGGCCCGATGAACCGCGGCGTCGAGATCGACGATGCCGTGGCCGACGGTCCCCGGTCGCGCATCCTCCGCCAGGTCGCGAACGGCGTCGCCGTCCGCATGGCCGTGCTGGAGGCGCTCCTCGGCTAGCGCAGCAGGACCAGCGTCGCCAACCCCAGGAAGCTCAGGAAGCCGACCACGTCGGTGACCGTCGTGACGACGACGCCGCCGGCGAGGGCGGGGTCGATGCTCATCCGCTTGAGCAGCAGCGGCACGAGCACGCCCGCCAGCGCGGCGACGAACAGGTTGATGATCATCGCCCCGCCGATCACCGCGCCGAGCGACACGTCCGAGAACCACGCGCCCGCCACGATGCCGACGACCACGGCCCAGCCGGCGCCGTTGAGCAGCCCCACCAGCACTTCCTTGCTCAGGAGCGCGCGCAGGTTGCCGCGCCCGACCTGGCCCAGCGCCAGGCCGCGGACCATGAGGGTCAGGGTCTGCGTGCCCGCGACGCCGCCCATGCTGGCGACGATCGGCATCAGTACCGCGAGCGCGACGATGCGCTCCAGCGTGCCCTCGAAGCGCCCGATCACCCAGGAGGCGACGAACGCCGTCGCCAGGTTGATGCCGAGCCAGATCGCGCGGCGTCGCGCGGCGCGCGGGACCGGGCTGAACAGGTCCTCGTCCTCGTCCAGGCCCGCGGCGCCCAGTGCCTGGTGCTCGGCCTGGTCGCGGATGATGTCCACGACGTCGTCGATCGTGATGCGCCCGAGCAGCACGTTGCCCTCGTCCACCACCGGGGCGCTGATCCAGTCGTGGTCGGAGAACTGGCGGGCCACGCTGCCCGACGACTCGTCCACGTCGATGGCCGGCTGCGTGTCGTCGATCAGCTGGTTGATCGGCGTGTTGGCCTCGTGCGTGAGCAGCGACTGCAGCGCGATGCGCCCGAGGTACTGGTGCCGCCGGCTGACGACGTACAGGTGGTCGGTGTGCTCGGGCAGCTCGCCGCGCAGCCGCAGGTAGCGCAGCACGACGTCCACCGTGGTGTCGGTCCGCACCGTCACCACGTCCGGGTTCATCAGGCGGCCGGCCGTGTCCTCCGGGTACGACAGCGCCTGCTCCAGGCGCTCGCGGTTGTCGCGGTCCATCGACTTGAGGACCTCGTCGATGACCGTGTCCGGCAGGTCCTCGACCAGGTCCGCCAGGTCGTCGATGTCCAGGTCCTCGACCGCGGCGACGATCTCGTCCGGGTCCATCTCCGCCAGCAGGCCCTCGCGGACCTCGTCGCCGACGTGGACCAGCACCTCGCCGTCGTCGCCCGGATCGACCAGGCCCCAGACGACCGTGCGCTTGGCCGGCGGCAGCGATTCGAGGAGGTTGCCGATCTCGGCCGGCGACAGCGTGTTGACCAGCCGCCGCACCGGCCCGAGCCGCCCGCTGTCGAGCGCGTCGGACAGCAGGCGCAACTGGCGCGCGGTCTTGTCGTGGCGGACGGCTTCGGCCATGCGGCGGCATCCAGGACTGCGGATTGGCGCGTCGCGACCACGGGGGCGCGACGGGGTTACGCGTTCATGCGCGCATTATGACCCGGGCCGGCAGTGCCCGGCCATCCACCGTTCGATGCCCGCGCGGTCGCGGGCACGCAACAACGCGGGCGCGCCTGCCCGCAGTCCCGCGAGCCCGCAGCCACGGATCGCCTGCCGGACCTCGAGCATCGTGGCCGGGTGGAGGCTGAGTTCCTCCAGGCCCAGCGCCAGCAGCATCGGCACGTAGCGCGGGTCGCTGGCAATCTCCCCGCAGACGGCGACCGGGCGGCCGCGGTCGCGCGACGCGCGCACGATGTCCGCCAGCAGGCGCAGCACCGCCGGGTGCAACGGGCTGTACAGGTCGGCCAGCGCGTCGTTGTTGCGGTCGGCGGCGAGCAGGTACTGCACCAGGTCGTTGGTGCCGATGGACACGAAGTCCACGGCGCCCAGGAACCCGCGCAAGGCCAGCGCCGCGGCGGGGATCTCGATCATCACGCCCATCGGCACCTGGTCGGCGACGGCATGCCCGGCCGCGCGCAGTGCGTCGCTGGTGGCGCGGAGCATCCCGCGCACCGCCAGCACTTCCTCGCGGCAGGTGACCATCGGCACCAGCACGCGCACCGGGCCATACCCGGAGGCACGCAGGATCGCGCGCAGCTGCGTGGCGAACAGCGCCTCGCGTTGCAGGGACAGGCGCACGCCGCGCACGCCCAGCGCGGGGTTGGGTTCGTCGCCGAGGACCAGGCCCGTGCGGTCCGCCTTGTCGGCGCCGACATCCAGCGTCCGGATGGTCACCGTCCGGCCCGTCATCCCGAGGACCAGGTCGCGGTACGCGCGGAACTGCTCCTCCTCGTCCGGCAGCTCGTTGCGCTGCAGGAACAGGAACTCGGTGCGGTACAGCCCCACGCCGGCCGCGCCATAGGCGTGCGCGGTGGCCACGTCCTCCCGCGACTCCGCGTTCGCCCACAGCTTGATGTCCACGCCGTCGGTCGTGCGCGAGGGCTCGCGGCGCAGGCGGTGCAGCTGGCGGCGCTCGCGCGCCTGCTCGCGCTTGCGTGCCTTGTAGGCGCGCAGGTCCGCGGCGTTGGGTTCGATGACGACTAGGCCGGAGTCGCCGTCGACCGACAGGACGTCGCCGTCGTTGACGTGCTGCAGCAGCTGCGGCACGCCGACCACCATGGGCAGGTGGAGGCTGCGCGCGAGGATCGCGCTGTGCGACAGCGCGCTGCCGCCGGACGTGACCACGGCCATCACGCCCTGCGACTGCAGCTGCGCCATCTCCGCCGGCGCGATCGTGTCGGTGACCAGGATCTCGCCGGCGACGCCCTCCATCCCCGCGTCGCACCGGTGCAGCGCCGCGTGGATGCGCCCGACGACCTGGTCGATGTCGTCCATGCGGCTGCGCAGGTAGGCGTCGTCCATGTCCGCGAACACGCCGGCCAGGCGGTCGCGCTGCACGCGCAGCGCGTAGTCGGCGGTGTAGTACTGCTTGCGGACGAGGTCGTCCAGGCCCTGCAGCAGCTCGGGGTCGTCGAGCAGGAGCGCGTGCAGGTCCAGGAACTCGCCGATCTCCTGTGCCAGCGCCCCGTGCAGGCGCGTGCGCAGCGCGTGCATCTCCGCCCGGACGGTGGCGATGGCGGCGCGCAGCCGGGCCAGTTCCGGTTCGACCTGGTCCGGGGCGAGGTGCTCCTCGACGACTTCCAGCACGTGGGGCAGGCGGACGCGCGCGCGCCCCAGCGCATTGCCGCGCGATGCACCGGTGCCCGGCAACGCCTGCCTCATGCGGCGCGCACTCAGGCGTCCTCGTCGAAACGGCGCTCGAACAGCGCCGCCACCGCCTCGGCGGCGGCGGTCTCGTCCTTCCCCTGGACGCGCAGGACGACGGTGCTGCCGCGGCCCGCGGCCAGCAGCATCACGCCCATGATGCTCTTCGCGTTCACCTGCCGGCCGCGCGCCGACAGGGTCGCCTCGCAGTCGAATGCCGACAGCACCTGCACGAGCCGGGCGGTGGCGCGCGCGTGCAGCCCGAGCCGGTTGGTGATCTCCAGCTCGCGCTCGATCATGCAGGGCCCTCGAGGGGAATGTGGTCAGCCATCGTCATGCAGTACTCCGTTGCGTGCGCCCGCGGCGGCCACCGCGGGCAGTTCGTCCAGGCCCAGCTCTGCGTAGTTCATCACCCGCAGCAGCATGGGCAGGCTGAGGGCGGACACCCGCCGCACCGGCGTCCCGAGCCGCGCCACCCGCGCGGCGAGGTTGACCGGCGTCGCGCCGTACACGTCCGTCAGGACCAGCACGCCGTCGCCCTCGTCCACCCGCCGCAGCGCCGCGCTGGCACCCGGCAGGAGCGCCTCCGGGTCACCGTCGTACGGCACCTCGAACGCCTCCGCGCGCAGCGGCAGCCGTCGCAACAGCGCGGCCGCCACCTCCAGCAGGGAGGGGCCGACGCCGGGGTGGGTGATGAGCAGGACGCCGACGGCCATCCCCGAAAGTTATCAGACTCAATCCAGCTCGCGATGGTGCGTGGCGACCTCGTCCCACCCCGCGTCCCGGAAATAGTCCGCCAGGCGCTCGGCCAGGTACACCGAGCGGTGCCGCCCGCCGGTGCAGCCGAACGCGACCGTGACGTAGCTGCGCGTCTCCGAGCGCAGCCGGGGCAGCCAGGTCGCCAGGAATTCCTCGACCTGGGTGGCGTACTGCTCGACGTCGGGGTTGCCGTCCAGGTATGCGCGCACGTCGGCGTCGCGCCCCGACAGGGGTCGCAACCGGGCGTCCCAGTGCGGGTTGGGCAGCGGGCGCACGTCGAACACGAAGTCCGCGTCGGGCGGGACGCCGCGCCGGTAGGCGAACGACTCGAACAGCAGCGACAGCGTCGAGGCGTGCCCGAGGCCGAAATCGGTGATCACCTGCCGCCGCAGCTGGTGGACGTTCAACTCGCTGGTGTCGATGACGACGTCGGCGAGCTGGCGCAGCGGCTTGAGCACCTGGCGCTCGAGCGAGATCGCGTCGGCGAGCGACAGCCCGAGGTGGCTGAGCGGGTGGCGTCGCCGCGTGTCGGCGTAGCGCTTGAGCAGCACGCGGTCGACGGTGTCGAAGAAGACCAGGCGTGGGTCCAGGCCCAGCGCGCCGACGGCCGACAGCCATTCCGGGATGTTCGCCAGGTCGCTGTGGCGGTTGCGCACGTCGATGCCGACGGCGAGCCGGTCGCGCATGCCGCCCTCGCCCGTGACGCTCTTGACGAACTGCGGCAGCAGGTCCGCCGGCAGGTTGTCCACGCAGTAGAAGTCCATGTCCTCGAGCGTCGCCAGCGCGACCGACTTGCCCGAGCCGGACATGCCGCTGACCACGATGAGGGTGGGATGGGCGGTCACGACGCGCTCTCCAGGAAGTGGCTGTGGCGCGCCATGAAGGCGGCGGCCGGGTCCACGCCCTTGGCGCGCAGGATGTGCATGCGGGCCGCCGCCTCGGTGAGCACGGCCAGGTTGCGGCCCGGCATGACCGGGATGTTCACCGTGGGCACGTCGAGGTCGAGCACGCGCCGCGCGCCGAGGTCGCCGGTGAGGCGCTCGAGGCCGTCGCCGGACTCGCTGCCGGCCGACGGCTGGTTGAGGTGCACCACCAGGCGCAGGTACTTGTTCCGCTTCACCGCGGTGTCGCCGAACATCTCCCGGATGTTGAGCACGCCCAGCCCGCGGACCTCGAGCATGTCCTGGAGCATCTCCGGGCAGGTCCCGTCCAGCACGTCAGGTGCGATCTGCGTGAACTCCGGGGCATCGTCGGCGACCAGGCGGTGGCCGCGCGTGATCAGTTCCAGCGCCAGCTCGCTCTTGCCCGCGCCGGACTCGCCGGTGATCAGCACGCCGATCGAGTAGATCTCCATGAAGACGCCGTGCAGTGTGATGCGCGGCGCGAGCGTGCGCGCGAGGTGGTACTGCAGGTGGTTGAGCAGCTCGTGCCCGCGGCGCGGCGACGTCCACAGCGGCGTGCCGGATTCGTCGGCCGCCTCGATCAGGTCCGCCGGGCTGGCCTGGTCCTTGCTGATGACCAGGGCCAGCGGGTGGAACTGCATGATCTTCTCGATCGTCTCCCAGCGCTGGCGGGGTTCGAGCGAGTCGAGCCAGGCCAGTTCCTCGGTGCCCAGGATCTGCACCTTGTTGGGGTAGATCGCGTTGAGGTAGCCCGCCAGCGAGGGCCGCCGGGCGACGGTGTGCACCGATTCGAGGATGCGGCGCTCGCCATGCCGCCCGGCGAGCCAGCGCAGGCCGAGGCGCTCGCCGAGCTGGTCGAACAGTTCCCGCGCGCTGATCCGCTCGTCCATCAGCCCACCATCGCGTCGGCCGGCGCGGGCGCCAGCAACAGCCTGCGTAGCGCGTCGATGTCCGGTGCGCCCCGCAACGCCGCCCGGAACGCCGTGTCCGAGAAGCGCAGCGCGAGGTCGGACAGCACCGCCAGGTGCTGCTGCGTGAAGTGGCGGGGCACGGCCATCGCGAACACGAGGTCCACCGGCTGGCCGTCGGACGCCTCGAACTCGACCGGCTCGGCCAGGCGCAGGAACGCGCCGCGCGCGTGCTCGAAGGCGTGCGTCCGGCCGTGCGGGATCGCGATGCCGTGCCCGATGCCGGTGCTGCCCAGCGCTTCCCGCTCGCGCAACGCGTCGCCGATGGCGGTGGTCGTCGTCGCCGAGCCGTCCGCGAGCAGGCGCGCGGCGGTGGCGAGCACCGCGTCGCGGTCGCCGGGCTCGACCAGGAAGGCGATGCGGTCTGGCGCGAGCAGGTCGTGGATCGGCAAGTCAGCCGAAGCCGCCGACACGCACCGGGTGTTCGCCCCGGTGGTGGTCGACCAGCTTCTCCTTGTGCTTGAGCAACAGCCGGTCGAGCTTGTCGGCCAGCAGGTCGATGGCCGCGTACATGTCGATCGCGTTGGCATCGGCGTGCAGCGTGCGCCCGGAAAGGTTGACGGTGGCCTCGGCGCGGTGTTCGGGCTTGTCCAGGCGCAGCTGGGTGCGGACGTCGAAGGGATGGTCGAAGTGCCGGGCGAGGCGCGAGAGGCGGGCCTCGACGTAGTCCCGCAGGGCAGGCGTCACCTCGAGCTGCTGGCCGTGGGTCTCGATTCGCATGTGGCCTCCTTCGTCACGACGGGGAGACAGGATAGCGCAGCGTTCAGGCGATGCGGACGCGCTCCGACGAGGGCGGAATCCCCAGGATTTCCCGGTACTTGGCGACGGTTCGGCGGGCCACGGGCACGCCCGCGGCCTTCAGCGCCTCGGCCAGCCGCGCGTCGGAAAGCGGGTGCCTCCGGTCCTCGGCCTCGACCAGGCGTCGCAGCAGCGCCTGGACCGCCGTGCTGGACGCCTCGCCGTCGCCGGTGTCGATGGCGGACGCGAAGAACGCGCGCAGCGGCAGGGTCCCGCGCGGGGTGCGGGCGTACTTGCGCGCGACGGCGCGCGACACGGTGGATTCGTGCAGCCCGACCTCGGCGGCCACCTCGCGCAGGGTGAGCGGCCGCAACGCCTGCTCGCCGAACTCGAGGAACCCCGCCTGCTCGCGCAGCAGGCACCGCATGACTTTGAGCAGCGTCTCGCCGCGCGACTGCAATCCCTTCAGCAGCCAGCGCGCCTCCTGCAGCCGCTCGCGGAGGTAGCCGGCGTCCGCGCCGGTCGCGCTGCCGGCCATCGCGGCGTAGCCGGCATGCAGGGCGACGCGAGGCTGCGCCCCCGGCGCCAGCGCGGCCTGCCAGGCGCCGCGGTCCCGCCAGACCACCAGGTCGGGGGCGACATAGGTCCCGGCGGGCAGGGCGCCGAACCGCGCACCCGGGCGCGGATCCAGCCCGCGCAGGAGCTCGGTGGCGGCTGCGACGGCTTCGCGCGGCCGGCCGAGCGAACGGGCCAGGCCGTCGACGCCCGCGCGCGGCAGCTGCGCGAGCGCGTCGGCGGCGATGTCCAGCGCGAGCGCGCGGCCGGGGATGTCGTCCGGCAGCGACTCGAGCTGGAGGCGCAGGCACTCGGCCAGGTCGCGGGCGCCCACGCCGACGGGATCGAAGTGCTGCACGCGATGCAGGACGGCGAGCACTTCCGGCGGGTCCGGCCGCGGCGCCAGGGCCGACGCCGCCGCGATCGCGTCCAGGGATTCGCGCAAATAGCCGTCGTCGTCGATCGCGTCCACCAGCGCCACGCCGATGGCCCGGTCGCGCGCGGACATCGGTCCCAGGTGGAGCTGCCACAGCAGGTGGTCGTGCAGGGTTTCGCCGGCCTCGGCCACGTCGCGCGCGGCCTCGTCGCCCTCGCCGGTCCAGTGCGCGGGGGCCCCGTCCCAGTCGGCAGTCGCCTCGCGGTCGGGCGGCGGGTCGTCGAACGACGCGGCGTCGGGTTCGCCGGGGGCGCCAGGCGGCTGGTCGGGCGCAGGTGGCGGCGGGGCCTCGTCCCAGTCGAGCAGCGGGTTGGATTCGACCGCGGCGGCCACTTCCTGTTCGAGCTCGGCGCCCGACAGCTGCAGCAGGTGGATGGCCTGGCGCAGCTGCGGCGTGAGCCGGAGCTGCTGGCCCAGCGCGACCTGGAGGGTGGGCTTCATCGCCATGCCCCCAACGGTACGCTACAGGCGGAACGCCTCGCCCAGGTACACGCGACGCACGTCGGGATCGGACAGCAGGCTGTCCGGCGCGCCCTGGGCCAGCACGGCGCCCTCGTTGAGGATGTAGGCGCGGTCGCAGATGCCGAGCGTCTCGCGCACGTTGTGGTCGGTGATCAGCACGCCGATGCCGCGGTTCTTGAGGTGGCGGACGATGCGCTGGATCTCGCCGACCGAAATCGGGTCGACGCCGGCGAACGGCTCGTCCAGCAGCATCAGGCGCGGGCGGGCCGCCAGCGCGCGGGCGATCTCGACCCGGCGGCGCTCGCCGCCGGACAGGCTGACGCCGTCCTGGTCGGCGACGTGGCCGACCTGCAGTTCGTCCATCAGGTCGGCGAGTTCGCGTTCGCGCCCGGCGCGGTCCAGGTCCTTGCGCAGCTCGAGCACCAGGCGGATGTTGTCGGCGACGGACAGCTTGCGGAACACCGACGGCTCCTGCGGCAGGTAGCCGACGCCGAGCCGCGCACGCACGTACATCGGCTCGTGCGTGATGTCGCGGCCGTCGAGGACGATCGAGCCGGCGTCGGCCGGCACCAGCCCGACGATCATGTAGAAGCAGGTGGTCTTGCCCGCGCCGTTCGGGCCGAGCAGCCCGACGACTTCCCCGGCATCCAGGGTGAGGCCGAAATCCCGGACGACCTCGCGCGCGCGGTAGCGCTTGCGCAGTCCCTGCGCGACGAGCATCAGCCGTTGTCCTGCGGTTCGGCGGCGCCGGCGGGCGGCGCCTCCGGGGTCTCCGGGGCCTGCGTGCCGCGCGGCAGGATGCGCATCCGCACGCGCCCCGCGCCCTCGCCACCGCCCTCGACCCGGCCGGTCTGCAGGTTGTAGACGACGCGTTCGCCGCTGAGCGTGCCGCGTGGCTGCTCGATCCGGACGTCGCCGGTGAACACGACCACTTCGGTGCGCAGGTTGTAGTCCACGTTGGCCGCGCGCGCCGTCATCGGCGTGCCGTCGTCCATCTGCTGGCGCAGGATCACCGGCGAACCGGTCAGCATCGCGCGGGACACGTCGCCATCCACCCGGTGCAGCGTTGCCTGCGCGGCGCTGATCTCCAGCGTGCCCTGGCTGATCTGCACGTTGCCGGTGAACTCGCATGCGCCCGTGTCGTCCACGCCGCAGTTGCTGCGATCGGACGCCAGGTCCATCGGCTGGTTGCGGTCGGACGAACGCGCATCGGCGACGCCGGCCGACAGGCCGACGCCCAGCCCGACCGCAAGCGCGAGGGCGGTGGACAGGTCAGCGATTCGGGACATAGCGGAACTCCACGTCGGCGAGGAACTGGTAATGCTTGTCTGCAAGGTCCAATCGCAGCCCGCGGCCGCTGTGGATTATAGAGTCGCCGTTCCGGACCGTGACGCGTCCGTCCGAACTGGCGCGCTCCTCCCGGGGGAACACGTCGAGCCGTTCGGTGCGCATCGATGCCGCGCCCCCGTCCGTCCCGGGACCGTCGGCGCGGACGTCGCCCCGCAGCCGGACCTCGTCGCCCGCCGGGCTCACCCATGCCGTGTCGGACCGCATCACCCAGCGTTCGGTCGCACCGTCCCCGTCCGCGACGGGGAACAGGAAGACCGGCGACGCCAGGTCCATCGACTCGTCGCCCGGCTGCCGCGCCAGCAGTGGCGCGCGCAGGGTGAAGGCTTCCGTGCCGCGCTCGTCGAGCACCACGAGCTCGAAATCATGGAGCAGGTAGTCCGAACGCCCGCTGGCTGGCCCGCGCACCGGTTCAGGTGCGCGATGGGTCAGGACCGACCAGCCGGACACGACGGCCGCGGCCAGCAGCACCAGCGTCAACAGGCCGCGCCAGCCGAACATCAGCGCAGGCCTTCGAGGAGGGCGGCGGCGTGGCCCTGGACGCCGAGCAGCAGGTCGCACAGCTCGCGCGCCGCGCCGTGCCCGCCGCGCGCGACGGTGCGCCAGTGCACGCGCTCGCGCACCCAGCCGTGGGCGTCGGCGGGCGCGACGGCGAGGCCGACCGCGGCCTGCACGCGCAGGTCCGGGAGGTCGTCGCCCATGAACGCCACCTGGTCCAGGGCGATGCCGTGCCGCTGCGCGATGTCGCGCACGCAGGCCAGCTTGTCCGCCACGCAGGTCCAGGCCTCGATGCCCAGCTCGGCGGCGCGCTGCTCGGCGATCGGGCTCGTGCGCGCGGTGACCAGGGCGACGGCGATGCTGGCCTTCCGCAGCAGCACGAGGCCCTGGCCGTCGTGGACGTGGAACGCCTTGAGCTCCAGGCCGTTGCTGTCGAAGTACAGGCGCCCGTCGGTCAGCGTGCCGTCCACGTCGAAGCACGCCAGGCGGATGCGCGCGGCGCGCGCGCGGATGTCGGCGGGGAGGTCGTCGGCGCGCATCAGACGA
>CAMLHR010000017.1 GCA_946479915.1 uncultured Lysobacter sp. | reverse complement strand
CTCGACGTAGTCGCGGCCGATCGCCTCGCCCATCGCGGATTCCGCGAACGCCACGGCGCGCTTCCAGCGCGGGCGCGGTTCCGGTTGGCCCGCCATGAACCTGCTGCGGAACTCGAACTGCGCGTCCACGAAGGCCTTCGACAGCAGCGGCGCCGCGTTGTCGACGGTGTGGAAGGCCTGCCAGGCCTTCAGCGTGGCCAGGTCGGCTTCCGAGAACACCATCGCCAGCTTGGGGAACGCGGTCACCTGGCGCAGCACGGCGCGGCCGGCGTCCTGGATGCCCGCGGCGGCGAGGAACGACTCCCACGGGAACCCCGGTGCGAACACCGGCAGGTCCGCCAGCGCGACCGGGTTGTAGGTCTTGCTGCGGTCGCGGCTGTCGGCCCGGGTCCAGTGCGCCTCGGCGATGGCGGTCTCCATCGCCATCACCTGCTCGGCATTGCCCTGCGGGTCGTCCCAGCCAGCCAGCTCGAGCAACTGCGCGATGTAGTGGACGTAGCGCTCGCGCTGTGGCGAAAACTTGTCCTCCAGGTACATCTGCCGGTCGCCCAGCCCCAGGCCCGACTGCACCAGGTACAGCGCGTAGGTGTCCGGGGCCTTCTGGTCGTCGGAGACGTAGGCGCCGAAGAACGAGCCGCCGAACCCGCCGTGGGCCTTGCCCATCAGGGCGGCGACGTCGTGCTTGTCGTCGGCGTTGCGGATGGCGTCCAGGTAGGGCCGCAGCGGCGCGGCGCCCAGCGCCTCGATGGCCGCCTCGTCCATGAAGCCGTGGTACAGCGCGGCGATCTTGGCCGCGTCGCCGTCGGTGGCCGGGTCTCCCTCGGGATAGCTCTCGACCAGCGTGCGCACGCGCGCCTCGGACAGGTCGCGCAGCACCGCGAAGGAGCTGTACGAGGAGCGGTCGGATGGAATCTCGGTGGTGTCGGCCCAGGTGCCGCTGACGTACTCGAAGAAGTCCGCGCCCGGATCGACCGCGGGATCCATGCCGGCGGTGTCGATGCCCCAGGTGCCGTAACGGGTGGCGTCCTGGGCCTGGGCGGCCGGGATGGCCACCAGCGCAAGGGCGGCCGCGGTGGCGGCCGAAAGCAGGGTCTTGTTCAAGCGGGATTCTCCGGAGGCCCCAGGGGCATGGCAGTCGTCCGTTCTAGCCGGCACGCCCGGCGGACGGGAGTGCCGAAGGATGGGGAGGGGCGGCCTTCATCCTGTTCAGGCCGACCCTCTGGCAGGGTGCCTCCCCTGAGGGATGCGAACGGTTGCGGGCAACACATGGCGATGGGCTTGTCGGAATTCATTTCCGCGAACAATGCGCGGATCGTCGACGAATGCGAGGCATTCGCGCGCACCCTGCACCCCGCCGCCGACGACATGGACCGCGCGGCGCTGCGCAACCACATCGACCGGATCCTGGACGCCATCGCGGCCGACATGAAGACGCCGCAGAGCGAATGGCAGCGGTCGGAGAAATCCAAGGGACGCGCCCCCGTGGTCCCCGGCGCACCGGACGCGGCGTCCTAGACCCACGGCGCGCTGCGGGCCGCCAGCGGGTTCGATGTCATCCAGACCGCCTCGGAGTACCGCGCGCTGCGCGCTTCGGTCATCCGGCTCTGGCTGGAAACCTCGCCGCCGCTCGGCCCGGAGCAGGTGGAGGAACTGACCCGCTTCAACGAGGCCATGGACCAGGCGCTGGCCGAGACGCTGCTCCGGTTCACCGACCAGTACCCTGCGCTGCGCACCGCGGCAAGCCGCGTCCTGCGCGGCACGCAACGGATCCGCAGCATCCTCGACGACCTGCTCGACTACGTGCAGGGCGGCATCCGCGTGCATCCGACGGCGGCGAGCATGGACACGCTCTGCACCCGCATCGCCCACGAGGTAGAGGCCGCGTTTCCCGACAGCCGCATCGCGCTGTCCCGTGAGGGCGACACCCACGGTTGCTGGGACCCACAGCGCGTGGCGCAAGCGGTGTCGAACCTGATGACCAACGCCATCAAGTACGGGAAGGCTGGCGCGCCCGTCACCGTGGAAGTCGACGGCACCGACACCGACGAGGTGGTGATCGCCGTGCACAACGAGGGCGGAAGGATCTCCGCGGAAAAACTCGAGACATTGTTCCAGCCCCTCGTGCGCGGCGAGGCGGGCGACCCGACCGGCGCCAGCCTGGGACTGGGACTGTTCATCGTCCGGGAAATCGCCACGGCACACGGGGGATCCGTGGACGTGGAACCTTCGGACACCGGCACGACCTTCCGCTTGCGGTTGCCCAGGACCGCAGATGGCACGCAAACCTCGGCGATCGGGGGGATGCGGCGGACCTGACGCCCGCTATCGCGCGCGGGCGCCTTCCAGCAGCGCATCGAGCGCGGCGCGGTCGAACAGCCTGCTGCGCAGGACCACCGCGTGGATGCGGCGCGTGTTGCCGATGTCGTCCAGCGGGTCGGCGTCGAGCAGGACCAGGTCGGCGACGGCGCCCGCCTCCACCCCGCCCAGGTCGTCGCGCCCGAGGTAATCGGCCGCCTCACTGGTGGCGGCCCGCAGGGCCTGGGCCGGGGTCAACCCGGCCTCGACCAGCAGGCCCAGTTCGTCGTGCAGGCCGAAGCCCGGGATCGAGAAGTCCGCACCGGCGTCCGAGCCGGCCAGGACCCGGAGACCACGCGACGGAAGGGCGCCGGCCGCCGCGCGTTCGCGCGCGAAGTCGTCCCGCCGCGACTGCGCCATCTCGGGCGCCTGCGGCAAACGACGCGCCCGGTTCGCAAGCCAGATGTCGCGCAGCATCGCCGGCACGTAGGCCAGCCGTGGATCCTCGACCAGCGCCGGGTCGTCGAGCCTGGCGCGCGGCCGCCGCGCCACCAGCGTCGGCGTCTGCCAGACCGAATGCGCGGCCAGCGCGGAATACGCTGCGTCGCATTCCTTGGTCGACAGCTCGGCGCAGAGGCCGCCCGTCTCGGCACGCAGGTGCTCGACGCTGCGCATGCCGCGCGTCGCTTCCTCCACGGTGATGCCGTAGGGAATGTGCCCCGCCACCGGAAGACCGTGCAGCGTGGCCTCTGCGGCCGTGTCGATCGCCAGCGAGACCGACGGATCGACCGGTTGTGGGCCATCGAGGATCGGGCCGGCTGCCACGATGGTCGGCCAGGGCGGATCGCCCGCGGCCTGTTCGCGACGCACCTGTGCAAGCACCTCCAGCGTGCCGCCCATGTCGCGCACCCCGGTGATCCCGTTCGCGACGAACAACGGGAGGAACGTCTCCCGGACCACCGGATCCCACAAGGCGTGGACATGCATGTCCCACAACCCGGGGACGAGGAACCGTCCGCGGGCATCCAGCTCCGGCGTTCCCGCCGGAATCGCCACGCGTCGCATGTCGCCCATCGCGACGATGCGACCGTCGTCCACCAGCACGGTCAGGTGTGGATGCCTGGTGCCGTTACGGGGTTCGATGACCGTCGCGCCGACGATGGCCAGGTCCATCGCCGGCGCAGGCGGCGCATGCACGCACCCTGCCGGCAAGACGGCGACGAGGCAGGCCGCCAGGCCAACCATCCACCCGCGCATGTCCATCGGTCGGCTCCCGGGGATGCCCCCTGCCGGATCATCCACGGGCGCGGCGGCTCCCGGACGTGCCGGTGGTCACTGCGCGCTCGCGCGGCGGCGCGCAACCCGCATCACGACGTAGCATGGCGTCCCCCCGCACCGAGGATCCCCATGGCGCACAAGGCGACCGTCATCAAGGCCGAGCTGCAGGTCAGCGACATGGACCGGCATGCCTACGGCACCTTTCCGCTCACCGTCGCCCAGCATCCCTCGGAGACGGAGCAGCGGGTCATGGTGCGGATCCTCGCCTTCGCCCTGCACGCACACGAGCGCCTCGAGTTCGGGCGTGGCCTCAGCAACGAGGAAGAGCCGGACCTCTGGCTGCGCGACTACACCGGTGAGATCGAGCTGTGGATCGACCTCGGCCAGCCGGACGAATCGCGGGTCAAGAAGGCCTGTGGCCGGGCGCAACAGGTCATTGTCGTCAACTACGGCGGGCGGGCCGCCGACCTGTGGTGGGAGCGCGTGGCGCCGACGCTGCAACGGCTGAAGAATCTGACGGTGGTCGCCCTGCCCGCCGAAGGCGTCGAGACGTTGGCCGGGTTGCACCAACGGGCCATGCGGCTGAACTGCATGATCCAGGACGGCGAGGTGCACGTCATGGCGGACACGGGCGAAGTCGCGCTGCGGCCGACCTATCGGATGCGGGCGGGCACGTAGTCCACCAGTGCCGCCGCGAGCGCGCGCCGCGGGAAGTGGTTGTTGCGGGAAAGCAGGAACACTTCCTTCGCGTCGCTTCGCTCGAACGGCAGGGCGATGGACCAATGGTCGGCGCGGTAGATCCCCAAGAGCGTCGCGCCGGGCAGCAGCGTGTCCTCGAGCAGCACCTGTCCGTCGTTGCGATCGTCGATGCCGGCGAGCGCGGTGTGGAACGGACCCAGCACCGGGTTCACGCCCGCCCTCTCCGACACCGCCGCGATCGCGTACACGGGGATCGGGTCGGGCAGCGCGAGGAACCCGTCGCGGATGGCCATGGCCTCGGCGTACGTCAGGCTCGTGACGCCACCCCTGTCCTCGGGCGCGCAGGCGTCCATCGGGACGTCCTTCAACAGGCGCTCGTAGATGCCGCGCCACCGGTTGGCCAGGGGCGACCCGTTGGCAGTCCCGGCCACGGACACGACACCGTCCACGCGGTCACGCCACGCGTCCGCGCGCGGCGATGTCGCGGCGAGCATGAAATCGCTGAACCCCTTCGAGTAGGCGATCACGACGACGTTCCGGAGTTCGGCGTCGTGCCCGGCCATGAAGTCGTTGATCCTCGCGGCATTGAGTGCCGACGAACCCCGTCCGGTGACGTCCGCCACCAGCACGGTATGGCCTGCCGCACGCAACGCGTCGTAAGCGTCCGAGAAGGGCGTGACCCACTCGGCGACGCATTCGCCGAAGATGCCGGGTACGACGACGACGGTCCGTGGGGCACCCGGGGTCGATCGCGCCACCCCGGTGATCGGCTTCGGCCAGGACCACGTCTCGCACGGCGGCGTCCCGGGCGCCTCCAGGTCGAAGTGCGCGCAGAACGCCGACGCGAACGCGGCGCGCTCGTCGCGGATCCCGGCGATCGCCCAGCTCGCGCGAATCCCCATGCTGGGGATGTCGCTGCCGCGAAGGCCGACGCCCGCACAGCCCGCCAGCACTCCCAAAGCACACGTACCGACCCAGACCCGGAGGCGAATGGATCGTCCCCGCCGTGCACGGGCCACCGGATTCAATCCCATCCGAACGCCTCGAGCACGTCCGCGCCGGTTATCTCCTCGTACTCATGGAGACTCGCGGCGGCAGCCACTTCGAAGGCAGCCTCCTCGTAGCCGGGTTCCTCACGCATCCGCCTGGCGATGGTCGCCTCGGCCTTGCTCATGCGGTCGACGAACGCCGCCCGGCCACTTGTCAGGCAGGTCGCCAGCCGCCATGCGGTCCCCGGCGACTGCCATGCGCCGGCCTCCCCGATCTCCATGTCGGCCAACGCTTCGGCCGCTTCGACATGCCGGCACAGCTCACTGCCCTGGCTACTCCAGGCGCGACGGTAATCGCGCAATGGTTCCTGCGCGAGCCTGATGCGCGTATGCCGGAATCGCGTCTCGTCCCGGGTGAACTCCACCCGCACGCCCTCCATCGGCCAGTCGGTGGTGGACCCGACGTTGAGTTCGACGCCGCGGCCACGCCACTGGGGCTCGTGCGGGTGATGGGTGTGGGCCGACAGGTAGGTCCAGCCGCCGGCTGCGTCTCCCATGACCGCGAGCAGCCTTTTTCGTTCGTCCGGCTCGAACTTGCGGAACGGGAAGTGGGCGCCAAACACCAACGTCCGACCGTCCGCTTCCGCCGCAAGCGCTGCGATGTCATTGATCTGCTCGTCCCCCACGCACGCGTGGGTCCCCGCGTTCGTCCTGAAGAAGGCGACGGCTCCCCCCTTGGCCTCCTTGCACACGGATGAGTCGAACAGGATCATCCGATGGGTGGCACCCAGGTCGAACGCCTGGACGAGGTAGGAGCGGGAAACCCGCATGCGCTCCCATTTGCCCTCGTCGTTCCGGCGCGGCGGCACCCAGCGGCCGATGGCCCGATAGTTGACCTCGGCCAGGGCACTGCCCGGTGCGACGCGTCCACGGATCACCGCCCCGGCGTCATCGCCCTCCACCGGGGCCTCGGTTTCGAGGCTGAGGCCGGCCGGCGCCAGCGACGCCACGTAGCGCGCCAGCCACTGGCCCTTGTTCAATGGCAGGCCACCATCCGGCGACTGGCAAATCCTGTTCCAGGACCGACCGCGCTCATGCCTCGGCGGGAGCCACCAGGACGCGTCCGGTGGCGATGCGTGTGCGGCGTACGCCTCGATATCGTCTTCGGGGGGTTTCGGCACGTAGCTGTTGACCGTGCCCATCAGGTAGCTGTCGTGGTTTCCGTGCGCCATGAACACCAACTGGCCTGGCCGGCGCGCCGCGGCAATGCTTGCTTCGAAACGATCCAGCTCGCTGCTGCAAGCGACGTTCGTCGTGTCGCCCAGCACGATGATCGGCGCGTCCTGCGGGGTGTCCTCCAAGGCGTTCAGACGCTGGACCAGCCGTGTGAGCATGTATGGCGCCATCAGGTTCAGTTCCGGCGGGCGCTGCGCGACGCCAGTGCCGACGTCCGAGACGACCCAGGTCTGCCTGACCCCGCCTCCATAGACGTTGTGGATCTGTGGATCGGCGACGACGATGACGGTCGGCCTGGCATCGTGCCCGCTCGCGGGACCCGCTCCCACGATCCAGCCTGCCAGGACCAGGACGGCCACCGCCAATGCGGACCGGGAGGACGACGCGCTCATCCTGCGATGCCCTGAGTGAACTTCCATGCCCCCTCCCCCGGACGCCCCTGGCGTCCTTTAGTCAGCGAATGCCGGAAACGCCGGCAGCTTCCCCACGTCGCGCGGATCGTGCTGGATCACCACCGTGGCATCCAGGTGTTCGACCAGCTTCCGGAACCGGTCCAGCGACGCGAGCGAATCCGCCCGGTCTGTGTTCCAGTTCGGCACGCCGTTCGATGCGTAGTTCTCGTGGAAGTGGGTGACGTCGCCGGTGAGCAGGACGTTGCCCATGCCTTCGAGGCGGACGAGCAGCCCGTGGTGGCCGGGCGTGTGGCCCGGCAGGCTGATCATCACCACCGAGCCGTCGCCGAAGAGGTCGTGCTGCGGCCCCCGGAGCGGCTGGACCTCCGCCCCACGGCTCGTCCATGCGGCGAATGGCCCGCGGCGCCGGTCGTAATCCGCCTTCGGCACGCCGGGTGGCGCCGTGGTGGCGCTCACCGCGGCCCAGTCGGCGGCGCCGATGACGAGCGTCGCATCGGGAAACGACGCGAGCTGCCCGGTGTGGTCGTTGTGGTAGTGACTGATGCCGACGTAATCGATGTCGGCCGGCGTGATGCCTGCTGCTTCGAGCTGGGCGACCAGCGACACCTCCGGGGCACGGTCCGAGCCGTCCGCGGCGTTGCCCGTGTCCCACACCAGGTAGTCGTCGCCGTGGCGGATGAGGTAGCAGCTGTACACCAACTGCAGCTTCAGGTCCGGCCATTCGTACGTGTCGGAGAACGCCGCGACGCTGACGGGTGCGGGCGCACCGCCGCAGTCCATGCGCGACAGCGCGACATCTGCCGCGTGCGCGGGGGCCAAGGCAGCCGACGACACGAGGGTCGCGGCCAGGAGGAAGCGACGTCGATCCATGCGGGCCTCTCCAACCGGCTGGGGCCGCAGGGTAGCGCGATCCGCGCGATGGCGCGGGGCCGCTCAGTGCTCCGGATGCGGCGGGGGGCTGTCCGGGCCGCGCAGCGGTGGCGGCGCGGTCGGATCGACCGGGCGTGCGGGCACTGGATCGACCGGACGGTCGGGCGTCGGATCGCGCGGCTGGCCGGGGTCCGGATCGACGGCAGGATGCGGGGATTCGCCGGGGCGGGAAGGTGTCGGCATGCGGGCGACCCTACGCCCCGGCGTGTGACGCCAACGACAGCGACGCGTTACCGTTCCGGCACACACGGGAGGCGTTTCGATGATTCCCACCATCACCGCATTCGAGGATTCACCCGACGGCGGCCATGGCCTGGCCCGCGACATGCGGGTCCGCTGGGCGCTGGAGGAGGTGGGCCAGCCCTACGACGTCCGCCGGGTGTCGTTCGCCGCGATGAAGCAGCCGGCGCACCTGGCACGGCAACCGTTCGGCCAGATTCTGCCTGGTTGTTCGCCGCGCTCAACACCGTCGAACCGCCGATCGTCGAGCGCGAGCAGGCGCCGTTCACCGACCGGGGCAAGCCCTGGTACGAGGAACGCCTGGCGCAACTCGAAGCGCGCATCCGCACGCGTATGTCGCGCGTGGCGAAGCGCGGCCCGCCTACCGGCGCGCGTACGAGGCCCAGCGATCCTGACGCTCCGTGCTATTTGGCGGGCGTCGTGTTCACCATCCACGGGATGCCGAACCGGTCGATCAGGGCGCCGTAGCCCGGCGACCAGAAGGTCTCGCCGAAGTCCATGACCACCCGGCCGCCTTCCTTCAGCGCGTCGAACCAGCGGCGCGCCTCGGCGGCGTCGGCGGTGTGCAGGGTGACGTCGAAGCCGTTCTTCGGCTTGCCGATGTTGGGCGCCCACTGCTCGTCCATGTCCGCCCCCATCAGGGCCTGGTCGCCGACCTCCAGCCAGCAGTGCATCAGCCAGTCCCTGTAGGCCTCGGAGACCGGCATGTCGGGCGGCCCCTCGCCGTAGGGGTGCGCAGCCGTGATCCGGCCGCCCAACACCTTGGCGTAGAACTCGAACGCCTCGCGGCACTGGCCGCGGAAGCTGAGGCTGGTGACGATCTTCATGGTCGTGTTCCTCTGGGGGTCCGTGGTGCCTCCCCGGGGATCGGCGCATGCTCTGCCACGCCGGCGGCGTGCCTTGCCGCCCCCGTTGGGGAAACACGATGACCCTACACCGCGCGCGCCCAGTCATGCTCGCCTGCGCCGTCGCCCTGGCCGCGCTGGCCGGCTGCCGCAACCCGGGCGCCAGCCAAGTGCTCGAACCGGCGGTTTCCCCGCCCGAGCTGGCCATGGTCGGCGCCCACCTGCTCGAAGGCCTGGGCGACCACCATTTCCCTGTCACCACCGACCACCCGGAGGTCCAGCGCTGGTTCGACCAGGGGCTGATGCTGACCTTCGGCTTCAACCATGACGCGGCCGAACGCTCCTTCCTCAAGGCCACGGAACTCGATCCGGATTGCGCCATGTGCTGGTGGGGCGCCGCGCTGGTGCTCGGCCCGCACGTCAACGCGGCGATGGATCCCGCGGACAACGCCGACGCCTGGACCCGGCTGCAGCGCGCGCAGGCGCTGGCACCGAATGCCAGTGAACGCGAGCAGGCCTTCATCCACGCGCTCGCCGCGCGCTTCGCCGAGGATCCGCCGGCCGACCGGAGGCCGCTGGACCGGGCCTACGCCGACGCCACCCGCAGGCTCGTGCAGCAACGCCCGGACGACCTGGACGCCGCCGTGTTCCACGCCGAGGCGCTGATGGACCTGCAGCCCTGGGACTACTACGACGAGCGGCAGCAGCCGAAGGGCAACACGGCGGAAGTCATCGCGACCCTGGAGTCGGTCATGGCGCGCGACCCCGACCACGCCGGCGCGCTGCACCTGTACGTGCACGCGGTGGAAGCCTCGTCCGACCCGCAGCGCGGTGCCGACGCGGCCGATCGCCTCCGCACGCTGGTGCCCGGGTCCGGCCACCTGGTCCACATGCCCGCGCACATCTATTCGCGCGTCGGCCGCTGGCACGACGCCGTCATCGCCAACCAGCGCGCGATCGAGGCGGACGACGCCTATCTCGCTATCTGCCGCGGCAATACCCAGGGCGTGTATCCGCTGGGCTACGTCCCGCACAACCACCATTTCCTCTGGTTCGCGGCCAGCATGGAGGGCGGCAGCGCGGTCGCGGGCGCGGCGGCGCGCACCACCGCCGAACACACCGACCTGCCCGAACTCATGCGCCAGGAGGGGTTCGCGGGGCTGCAGCACTACTGGCTCACGCCCTGGTTCGACCGCGTCCGGTTCGGTCGCTGGGAGGAGATCACCACTGCGCCGAACCCGGCACCCGACCTGCCCTACGTCACCGCCATCTGGCACTACGCGCAGGCCATGGCCGCGGTGCGGCAGCAGCGCCTGGACGACGCCGCGCAGCATCTCGACGCGCTGCGTCCGATCGCGTCCGATCCGCTGATGGAACGGCTGACCGTGTGGGACCGCTATCCGCTGGCGCACGCCGCGCGCATCGCCGAGCGGACCGTCACCGCCGAGCTGGCGGCCGCGCACGGCGACCACGACGCCGCGGTGGCGGCACTGGAAGAAGCGGTGGCGATCGAGGACCGCATTCCCTACGACGAACCGCCCGGCTGGCACGCGCCGGTGCGGCAGACCCTGGGCGCGATCCTGCTCGACGCCGGCCGGGCCGCCGAGGCCGAGCGCACCTACCGCGAGGAGTTGCGGCGCAACCCCGGCAACGGCTGGTCGCTGTTCGGGCTCGCGCAGAGCCTGCGCGCGCAGGGCAAGGCCGACGAAGCCAGCGCCGCGCAACGCGACTTCGCGCTGGCATGGCAGCATGCGGACGTCGAGGTGACGGCATCCAGGCTGTAACCACTCAGGAGGACACCATGGCCCCGAAGAACACCATCTGCCTCTGGTACGACCGCGACGCCCTCGAGGCCGCGACCTTCTACGCGCAGACCTTCCCGGACAGCGAGGTGCGCGGCGTCTTCCGAGCGCCGGCGGACTTCCCCGGCGGCAAGGAAGGCGACGTGCTGACCGTGGACTTCACGGTGTGCGGCATTCCCTGCGTGGGCCTCAACGGCGGACCGACGTTCCCGCAGAGCGAGGCGTTTTCGTTCCAGATCGCCACCGACGACCAGGCGGAGACCGACCGCTACTGGAACGCGATCGTCGGCAACGGCGGCCAGGAGAGCGAGTGCGGCTGGTGCAAGGACAAGTGGGGGGTGTCTTGGCAGGTCACGCCGCGCGTGCTGACCGACGCGTTCACGCATCCGGACCGCGAGGTGGCCCGCCGCGCGTTCGAGGCGATGATGACGATGCGGAAGATCGACGTGGCGGCGATCGAGGCGGCGGTGCGAGGGTGAACCCGTTCAATCGCGCCGGAGACGGCGCGCCGTTTCCGCCGCGGAACGCAGCACGCGGACGTAGGCTTCACGCTTTTCCGGCGCCTTGGCGGCCGCGTTCTCCAGCCCCTCGATATACGTCGCCACGGTGACCGACGCGTTGAACAGGTCGCCCAGCTCGTCCATCGACTTGGTCACGGCCTCGCGCACGTGCCAGTCCACGACGATGCCCTGCTCCGCCTGGTTG
>CAMLHR010000016.1 GCA_946479915.1 uncultured Lysobacter sp. | reverse complement strand
GACGTGGGCAAGCAGGTGTTCTACGCGCTCGACGAGGAGGAGAAGCGCCTCCTGCTCGAGCGCATCGAGCGCGAGAAGCTCAAGGGCGCGGTGCACGTCACCCGCTTCAAGGGCCTGGGCGAGATGAACCCGCAGCAGCTGCGCGAGTCCACCATCCACCCGGACACGCGCCGCCTGGTCCAGCTGACGGTCGACGACGTCTCCGGGACGCGCGGCCTGATGGACATGCTCCTCGCCAAGAAGCGCGCCGCCGACCGCAAGCAGTGGCTCGAATCCAAGGGCGACCTGGCCACCCTGGAGGTCTGACCGGGCATCGCCGCCATGGCGGCTCCTACATGGTCCCGAGGGCGGCCTCCACGAGCGACCGGATGACGGGCTGGACGCGGGCGGCCTTCGCCTCGTCGTACGCGAAGCTGTCCTCGTCCATGTAGGTGCGCTGGCTCGTCTCGAGCTGCACCGCGTCGATCCCCGCTTCCGGATCGCCGTAGTGCCGGGTGATGTACCCGCCCTTGAAGCGCCCGTTCACCACGTGGTCGAAGGTGTCCTGCGCCGCCAGCGCCGCCTCGACGCGGGCCTGCACGCCGGGCGCGCAGCTGCTGCCGCCCGCGGTGCCCAGGTTGAGGTCCGGCAGCCGCCCCTCGAACAGGAACGGCAGGTCGCTGCCGCGGATCGAATGGCCTTCCCACAGCAACGCGCGTCCGTGCGCCTTGCGCAGCCGGTCGAGCTCCTCGGCCAGCGCCTCGTGGTACGGCCGCCAGTAGCGGTCCACCCGTTCCTCCACTTCCGCGGCATCGGGTGCCTGCCCGTCCAGGTACACCGGTGCGTTGCAGAACCGCACCGCCGGGCACAGGCCCGTCGTGTTCTGTCCCGGATACAGCGACGTGTCGTCCGGCGGCCGGTTGAGGTCCACGACGTAGCGCGAGTAGCGCGGCACCAGCATCGAGCCGCCGAGGTCGCGGACGAACGCGTACAGCCGCGACACGTGCCAGTCGGTGTCCGGTGCGCGCCGTGCCTCCGGCGTCATGCGCGCCGCCAGCGCCACCGGGATTTCGCTGCCGTCGTGCGGCAGGCTGACGAGCAGCGGCGCGGTGCCGCGGTGCAGGGTGAACGTGTCCATGCGGCGCATTGTGCACCTCAGCGCATCAGCACGACCTCTTCCGCGCTCGTCGGGTGGATCGCGACGGTTTCGTGCAGGTCGTCGAGCGTGGCGCCCATCCGCAGCGCCACCGCGAAGCCCTGCAGGATCTCGTCGGCGCCCTCGCCCATCAGGTGGATGCCGACGACGCGACGATCGGCCGGCGCATCGCCCTGGCCCACGCACACCAGCTTGAACAGGCTGCGCTGCGGCGAGTCGGCCAGCGCGTGCAGCATCGGCCGGAAGCCGCTGCGCAGCACCAGCACGTCGTCGCCGTGGCGCTCGCGCGCGGCCGCCTCGTCGAGCCCGACCTTGCCGATCGGCGGGTGCGAGAACACCACGGTGGGGATCGACGCGCGGTCGAGGCGGCGGTCCACGCCACCGAAGAGGCGGTCCATCAACCGGCGCGCGGCCGCGATCGCGACCGGCGTCAGCGGCGTGTCGGTGCCGACGTCGCCCACCGCGAACACGCCCGGCGCGCTGGTCGCCTGGCCGTCGTCCACCACCACGTGCCCGCGCGCGTCGCAGGCGACGCCGGCGGCCTGCAGGCCGAGGTCGGCCGTGTTCGGCGCGCGCCCGGTCGCGAACACCACCTGGTCGAAGGGTCCCTCGCGCCCGCCCGCGCCATCCACCACCACGAACCCGTCGCTCGCGCGCTCGACCGCGGCGACGCTGGTGGACAGGCGGACGTGCACGCCGGCCTGGCGGTAGTCCTCCGCGAGCTGCGCGACCAGTTCCCCGTCGAAGCTGTCGAGCATGCGCGGCTTGCGCACGACCATGGTCACGCGGCTGCCGAGCGCCTGCAGCACGCCCGCCAGCTCGACCCCGACGTAGCCGCCACCGACGACCGCGACGGTGCCGGGCGCGTGTGTCCAGTCGAAGAAGTCGTCCGAGACGGCGCCGAAGTCGGCGCCCGGGATGCCAGGCCGGATCGGGTGGCCGCCGGTCGCCAGCAGGATGCGCGGCGCGCGCAGCCGGACGCCGTCCGAGCATTCGACGGTGCGCGCATCGACCAGGCGCCCGCGCACCGGGAGCAAGGCGATTCCCGCGGCGTCGAGGCGCCGCCGGTAGCTGGCGTGGATGTTCTCGATGTAGCGCTGGCGGTGCGCGATGAATACCGGCCAGTCCAGCCGGCAGCCCCGGGTGTCGAACCCGAGCGTCGCGGCCATCTCCACGCGCCGCCCCGTCTCCGCGGCCAGCCACATCGCCTTCTTCGGCACGCAGCCGACGTTGACGCAGGTGCCGCCCAGGTCGCCCGGCTCCAGCAGCGCCACCCGCGCGCCGTGCTCCGCCGCCCGGAACGCCCCGGCGAGCCCCCCGGACCCGCCCCCCACCACGATCAGATCGAAGTCGCCGTCCATCCGCCCATCCTGCCCCAACCCGTGTCCCCACTGTCTCACTGTGGGAGCCGCTTCAGCGGCGACACGTCAGCCGAAGCGCGCGGGCGCGTACGGCGCGGGATCGAGCGCGGACGCGCGGCCGGCCATGAGGTCGGCGAGAAGTTGCGCGCTCCCGGTGCTCATGCCGATGCCCATCATCCCGTGCCCCGTCGAGAGCCACAGGTGCGCGTGGCCGGGCGCCCTGCCGATGATCGGCACGTCGTCGCAACTCATCGGCCGCCACCCGTACCAGCGCTCGCGCACCCGCGGACCGACCGGATGGCGCAGGTACTCGCGCGCGCCACGTTCCAGCGCCCCCAGGCGCCGGTCGTTGAGCGTCTCGTCGAATCCCGAGAACTCCATCGTGCTGCCCAGCCGGTAGCCGTCGCCCCAGGCCGTGACGCAGACCGAGCGCTCGCGCAGCACCAGCGGACGGCGCGGCACCAAGGGCGGCGCGTCGTAGGTGATCGAGTAGCCCTTGCCCGGCTGGATCGCGTCGCGCAGCCAGCGCACGCCGACCTGGCGCGCGATGCGCGCCGACCAGGCGCCGGTCGCCAGCACGACATCACGCGCGGCGATGTCCCCCTGCGCGGTCGTGGCCAGCATCCCGCCCGCGTCCGGCCGCAACCCGACCAGCGCGCGATGTTCGTCGATGGTGCCGCCGCGTTCGCGCACCACCCGGGCGAGCTCCGCCACGTAGCGGTCCGGGCGCAGCGCGGCGTCGCCCGAGAAGCGGATCGCGCCCGCGACGCCGGGCAGCACCGCCGGCTCCTCGCGCTCGTACGCCGCGCCATCGAGGGGCCGGGCGTCGATGCCGAGTTCGCGCAGCAGCGGCAGTTCGCGCTGCCCGTGTTCGAAGGCGCGCCGATCCCGGAACACGTAGTCCTCGCCCGACTCGACGAACGCGCAATCCAGCGCGTGGTCGCGGACCCACGCCGCCAGGCGCCCGCGCGAATCGTTGAGCATCGCCGACTTGGCGCGCGCGCTCGCTTCCCAGTCGCGCGGATTGCAGCGCCCCGCGAAGCGCAACATCCACCGCCACAGCACCGGGTCGATGCCGGGACGCACGTAGAGCGGCGCGTCCGGCGTGAGCATCATGCGCAGCGCGCGGCCGACCATTCCGGGCGCCGCGAGCGGCGTCGCGTGGCTGGGCGTGATCGTGCCGCAGTTGCCGTGCGAGCTGCCGCCGCCGACGCGTCCGGCGTCGAGCACGCGGACGCCGCGACCGGACTCCAGCAAGGCGAGCGCCGCCGCCAGCCCGACGGCGCCGGCGCCCACGACGAGCACGTCCTCCCTGCGGTCAGCTCCGGCCATGGCGCCCCGTGGTGCTCAGGCCGCCGCGGGCATGGCTGCCGCCTGGCGCATCGCCGGCCAGCGCCAGTACGTGAACGCGCGCCACAGCCATTCCATCGGGCCGAACCGGAACCGCGACAGCCACCAGTGGCTGGCGGCCACCTGCAGCGCGAACACGGCGAACACGAGCAGCGTCTGGCCCGCGCGCCCCACCTCGCCCCACAGCCCCAGCCCGTAGCCGTAGAACAGCAGCGTGCCGACCACCGATTGCAGCAGGTAGTTGGTCAGCGCCATCCTGCCCGCTGGCGCGAAGACGCGCAGCCACCGCACGCCGGCCTGCCACGCCAGCACGACGATGCCGATGTAGCCGAGCGCCATCAGCGGCGATCCGATCACGTGCAGCGACATCGCCAGCATCGGCCGCGACGCCGGCGCGCCGGGATCCATCGTGACCGCGGGATCGATGGCGATGCTGGCCAGCGTGGCGGCGAGCCCCAGGCCGGTGCCCCACCACGCGAGCCGCGAGAACAGCCGCCGGTGCGACGCCGGATCGGCCATCGCCCCGGTCCGCACCAGCCAGGTGCCGAGCAGGAACATGCCCAGCACCATCGGCACGAGGAAGGCGTTGTTGCCCAGGTGGAACTGGAAGTGCTCCCACCGGTAAGCCGTCGCCGCGGCATAGCTGCCGGACGTGTAGGCGGCCAGCTCGGCCTCGCGCATCGCCGTGATCGCCGCCGCGCCCGCCGGGTCGGCGAGCGACGCGGCGGTCGCGGGGTCGGCCTCGGCCGCGGCGAGCGTCAGCGCGCCCAGCAGCATCAGCAGCGCCATCAGGCCGTACAGCGCGACGCCCCACTTCCAGGTGCGCGACAGCGGCGTGTTGCGGAAGAACAGCAGCATCGCGAACGCGGTCAGCGCGTACGAGAAGAGGATGTCGCCCGACCACAGGAACACCGCGTGCGCCGCCCCGACCAGGAGCAGGCCGATCGTGCGCCGCAGGTAGAGGGCCGTGAACGGGCGCCCCGCCGCCTGGGCCCGCGCCAGCATCACCGCGAAGCCCATGCCGAACAGCAGCGAGAACAGCGTCCAGAACTTGCCGCGGACGAACAGGTAGACGAACGCGTCCGCGAGCCAGTCGGCGCCGGTGAGGTCGCGCCCGATGCCCGTGGACACGTCCATCAGCGAGGCGCTGAAGAACTCCACGTTCATCAGGAAGATCCCGAGCAGCGCAAGGCCGCGCAGGACGTCGAGCAGTGCGATGCGCTCGGGCGCCGACACGGGCGCCAGGACGGTGCTGTTCATGGTGGTCGGCCTCCCCGCCGGTGGAGACCGGATGATGCCACTAGTGGTGGTGGCCGCCCTCGCCATGGACGTGGCCGTGGGCGATCTCTTCCTCGCTCGCCTCGCGCACCTCGACGACCTCGATGTCGAACCGCAGGTCCTTGCCGGCCATGGGGTGGTTGAGGTCCACGTCCACCACGCTCATCCCGACCTTCTGGATGGTCACGGCGCGCGGCCCGAAGTTGGTGTTCAGCACCACCTGCATCCCCGGCGCCAGGCGCTGGTCGCCGAAGTGCTTCTTGGGCACGCGCTGGGTCAGGTTGTCGCGACGCTCGCCGTAGGCGTCCGCGGCGGCCACGTCCACCGAGAAGCTGTCGCCGGCCTCGTGGCCTTCCATCGCCTTCTCCAGGCCCGGGATGATGTTGCCGTGGCCGGCCAGGATGGACAGCGGCTCGCGGTCCTTCGACGTCTCCACGGGGCCGGACCCCTGCTCGGCGACGCCGCCGTTGAACAGTGTGTAGTGGAAGCGGACGACGCGATCCTTCTCGATCTTCATGGGAATGGCCTGTGCTGGGGGCGGGCCGGGTTGCCGTGCGCCGCGGGGGCGAGGACACTGCCGGCATGGGGGCGACTCTTCGGGCCGCACGAGCCGCGCATTATCCGGGCTACGCCAGCGCGTTGCCACGGCGCGTGCTCACGCTCGCCTTGGGCGCGATGGCCCTGGCCGCGCTGGCGGGCTGCGGCGGCGGCGACCGGGTGCGGTCGGCGGCCCCGATGCCGGACGCGTGGACCGACCAGCGCCCCGCCGATCCCGCCGCCGCCAACGCCGTGCTCATGCGCGCCATCGGCCTGGTCGGCACGCCCTACCGCTGGGGCGGCAACTCGCCGGAAGGCGGCTTCGACTGCAGCGGACTGGTCAACTACGTCTTCCGCGACATGCTCGACCTGCAGCTGCCGCGCACCTCGCGCGCGCTCGCCGAATACCAGGGGCCGCGCATCGCCACCGACCGCCTCGCGCCGGCGGACCTGGTGTTCTTCGGCCAGGGCGGCCAGGTCACGCACGTGGGCATCTACGTGGGGGACGGCCGGTTCGTCCATGCGCCGAGCACCGGCGGTACGGTGCGGCTCGACCGGCTCGACGGCCCGTACTGGCGCACGCACTACAGCGGCGCGCGGCGGGTCCTGAACTGACGACGCTGAACAGGGCGGCTTCACCCGCCGTTTACGAAAACTGTACCCATGGGATGGGTGGCTCGGGCACCATCACGCGCTTTCCACCCGTCCATGAGCCGCGCGTGACGAAACCCGCCGCCCTCGCCCTCGCCGTCGTCCTTGCCGTCCTCGCCGGTCCCGTGGCCGCCGCGCCGCCGGACCTGGCCCCGGTCTCCGATGCCGATGCGCGGGCCCTGGCCGCCATCGCGCCGCCGCCGAGCGACCTGCGCTCGCCGGCGTTCGCCCCTGCGCAACAGGCCCCGGCGTCCGGCGAAAGCCGCATGCACGGCCTGCTGCGCAGCGCGCTGTCGCTGCTCGGCACGCCGTATCGCTGGGGCGGCACTTCGCCGGACCGCGGGTTCGACTGCAGCGGGCTGGTCGGCTATCTCTACCGCTCGGTCCTGGGGATCGACCTGCCCCGCGTGTCGCGCGACCAGGCCCGGGCGGGGCGGGCCGTCGCCCGGCGCGCGGACATGGCCGCGGGCGACCTCGTCTTCTTCGGGCGCCGCGGCCGCGTGGACCACGTCGGCATCTACATCGGCGAGGGCAGGTTCGTGCACGCCCCCAGCCGCGGCAAGGACGTCACCGTCTCGAGCCTCGACGGCGGCTACTGGGCCGCGCGTTTCCTGCAGGCGCGCCGCGTCGCGCTGTAGCGGTCAGGCCTCGCCGCGGGCCCGGGCGATCATGTCCTCGATGCCCCGGCCCAGGTCCATCACCTTCGCGGCGTAGTCCGCCAGGCGCCGGTCGGCGTCGTTCGACGGCGTCCACGACGGCACCGGCACGGGTTCGCCGGTGGCCTCGTCCATGGCCACGAACACGATCATGCAATGCGTGCACAGGCGGGGCGGCGCGTCGGCCTCCATGGGGCTGCGCGCCCGCACCTCCACCGAGAAAGGCATGCTCGTGGTGCCGGTGCGCACCAGCTGCGCGCGGACCGCGACCAGGTCGCCGATGTGCACGGGCGCCAGGAAGCGGATGCCACCCACCGCCACGGTGACCGCATACGTGCCGCACCAGCCGACGGCCGCGCCGTAGGCGGCCTGGTCGATCCACTTCATCACCGCCCCGCCGTGCACCTTGCCGCCGAAGTTCACGTCGGACGGCTCGGCGAGGAACCGCAGGGTCAGGTCGCGCTGGCGCTCGTCGGTCATGGCCCGATTATGCGGGCCGCGCCCGCTCAGCGTTCGGCCGCCTCGCCCGCCGCGATGCCGACGTTGCTCGACGCCGCCTCGTAGGTCTCGCGGTCGAGCAGGCCGGTCTCGCGCGCGACCAGCACCGGCACCAGCATCTGCCCGGTGACGTTGGTCATCGTGCGCATCATGTCGAGGACGCGGTCGATGGCGACCACGAAGCCGATGCCTTCCAGCGGAAGCCCCGCGGCGCTCAGCACCAGCGTCACCATCACGATGGCGGTGCCCGGGACGCCGGCGGTGCCGAAACTGCCCAGGACCGACGCCACCAGGATGATGAAGTACTGCGCCGGTTCCAGCGCGATGCCGAAGTACTGCGCGACGAAGACCGCGGTGAGCGCGGGATAGATCGCGCCGCAGCCGTCCATCTTGATGCTGGCCCCCAGCGGGACCGCGAACGCCGCGTAGTCGCGGTCCACGCCCAGGTTGTGGGTCACCGAGCGCAGGGCCGCGGGCATCGCCGCGAACGACGACGACGTCGCGAACGCCACCTGCATCCCCGGCGCGGCGCCGCGGAAGAAACGCAGCGGGTTGAGCCCGTGCAGCATGAGCAACCCGCCGTAGGTCACCACGATGTGCAGCGCGCAGGCCAGGTACAGCGCGAACACGTAGTCGCCGAGCGGCAACAGGCGCTCGAAGCCGTAGCTGCCCACCAGCCCGGCGATCAGGCCGAACGTGCCCAGCGGCGTGGTCTCCAGCACGAAGCGCGTGACCTGGATCATCGTCTCGCTGGCCTCGCCGGCCAGCCGCCGCAGGTTCGCGGTGCGGTCGCCCAGCTTCACCAGCGCGAAGCCCACCAGCGCGGCGAACAGGATCACCTGCAGGATCCTGCCCTCGGCCAGCGCGCGGAACGGGTTGGCCGGCACGATGTCCAGCAGCACCTGGACCGGCGGCGGCACTTCGCGCACCACGTAGTCGGGGGCGACGACCAGTCCGCTCGCACCTGCCCCCGGTTGCAGCAGCCACGCGATCGCCAGGCCCATGCCGACGGCCAGCGCCGCGGTGGCGGCGAACCAGCCGAAGGTGCGGCCGCCGAGCGAGGCCATCGACTGCTGTCCCTGCAGCGACGACACCGCCGTGATCACGGCGAAGAACACCAGCGGCACCGCGATCATCCGGATCAGCGTGACGTACAGCGTGCCAAGCGGCCCGAACCACGTCTCCGCCGCGGGCCCGGCCAGCCAGCCGGCGAACGCGCCCAGCACGAAGCCGGCGAGCACGCGCTGCCAGAACGGAATGCCAAGCCAGGCACGGACGAGTCGCATCGGGACGTTCCCTGTTCGAAGGGTGCGACCTTAGCGGAGCGCCGGCCGGCCGGTGGTGACGCGGGCGGAACACCGGCGTGCCACCGGTGGCATCGCCCGCCGCATAATGCCGATCCCTCGCCGGAGACCCGCGATGCCGCGCACCCACCGCCTCGTCCTGACGACCGCCCTGGCCTCGGCGCTGGCCGCCTGCGCCAGCACGCCGCCATCGACCGACCCCAGGATCGTGGTGCCGGTCCCGGACGTGGACCACCCGGAAGGCGAAGGCGCGGCGTGGTGGTTCCGCAGTGGCGCCGCCGCCGCGGCCGAACACGGCGCCATGGCCGGCACCGCGCGCAACGTCATCCTGTTCGTCGGCGACGGCATGAGCCTGCCGACGGTCGCCGCCGCGCGCATCCTCGCCGGGCAGCGCCAGGGCGACCCGGGCGAAGGCCACCGCCTGAGCTGGGAACGCTTCCCCGCGACCGCGCTCAGCCGGACCTACAACACCGACTCGCAGACGCCCGACTCCGCCGGGACCATGACGGCGATGGCGACGGGCGTGAAGACCCGCGCCGGGCACATCTCGGTCGGCCCGGCCGCGCCGTCGGGCGACTGCGCGGCCGGCCGCGCCGCCGACCTGCTGACCCTCTGGGAACTCGCCGCGCACGAGGGACTGGCCACGGGCGTCGTCAGCACCACGCGGGTCACGCACGCCACCCCGGCGACGACGTTCGCCCACGGCGCCGACCGCGACTGGGAATACGACCTGCGCCTGGACGACCCGGTGCGCGCCGCGGGCTGCCGGGATTTCGCCCTGCAGTTCGTCGAAACCCCGTTCGAAGGTCCGGAGGTGCTGCTCGGCGGTGGCCGCGCGATGTTCCAGTCCACGACGCACGCCGATCCGGAGTACGCCGACCGCACCGGCGCCCGCGGTGACGGCCGCGACCTCGTCGCCGAATGGCAACGCGCCCACCCGGACGGCACCTACGCCTGGAACGCCGCGCAACTCGCCGCCGCGCCCATGGACGGCCCGCTGCTCGGCCTGTTCCAGCCCTGGGACATGCAGTTCGAGCACGACCGGCCCGGCGACGCCGGCGGCGAACCGAGCCTGGCGGACATGACGCGCGCGGCGATCACGCGCCTGCAGTCCGACCCCGACGGCTACGTGCTGCTGGTCGAGGGCGGTCGCATCGACCACGCGCACCATGCCGGCAACGCGTACCGCGCGCTCGACGAGACCATCGCCATGGCGGACGCCGTGCAGGCGGCGGTCGACCTGACGTCGGCGGACGACACGCTGATCGTCGTCACCGCCGACCACGCGCACACCATGAGCTTCGTCGGCTACCCGGCCCGCGGGAACCCGATCCTCGGGCTCGTGCGCGAGGCTGGCGAGGCCGCGCCGGCGCAGGACGCGAACGGCCTGCCCTACACCACGCTCTCGTATGCCAACGGCCCGGGCCACGTCGGCCCCGGGCGCCCGGACCTGTCGGAGGTGGAGACGACCGATCCGGACTACCGGCAGGAAGCGCTGGTGCCGAAGGCGTCGGAGAGCCATGGCGGCGACGATGTCGGCGTCTGGGCGCGCGGCCCGGGCAGCAACGCGGCGCGCGGGAGCATCGAGCAGCACGCGATCTTCCACCTGATGCTGCAGGCGACGCCGCGACTGCGCGACGGGCTGTGCCGGGCCGGCCTGTGCAATGCGGACGGGGTGCCGGTGGAACTGCCGCGCCGCGCGGACTTCGACTAGAACGCCGGCTTGGCCAGCACCAGGTAGACGATCCCGACCAGCAGCAGCACCGGCGCCTCGTTGAACAGGCGCAGCGCCCGCGCGGACGGCAGCGGACGGCCCGCGTCCACGCCCTTCAGCCAGCGCCCGGCCACCACGAAGTGCGCGAGCAGCAGCGCGACCAGGCCCAGCTTCGCGTGCAGCCAGGGGCCGGCGATCCCGAAGTGCAGCCACAGCGCGAGCCCCGCGACGACCGCCAGGCCGAACATCACGTGGCCGAAGCGGTACAGCCGCCGCCCCATGAGCACCAGCCGCGCACGCACCGCCGGTTCGTCGCCCGCCTCGGCCAGGTTCACCAGCAGCCGCGGCAGGTAGAAACCCGCGGCCACCCAGGCGAACACGAACACCAGGTGCGCGGTCTTGGTCCAGAGATAGGCCTGCATCCGGCTAGGATGCCACGATGGCCAAGCAATACGACCGCGACTACTTCGACCGCTGGTACCGCAAGGGGGACATCGGCGGGCCGAAGCGGCTGGCACGCAAGGTCGCCCTGGCCGTGGCGGTCGCCGAGTACCACCTCGAGCGACCCATCCGAGGTGTGCTCGACATCGGCTGCGGCGAGGGCGCCTGGCGCGCGCCGCTGCTGAAGCTGCGTCCGGCCGCGCAGTACCTCGGCTTCGACGCGAGCGAGTACGCCGTCCTGCGCCACGGCCGCCGGCGCAACCTGCACCTGGCCCGGTTCTCGGACTTCGCCACGCTGCGTCCCTGCCCGCCCGTGGACCTGCTGGTGTGCAGCGACGTGCTGCACTACCTCGACGTCCGCGAACTCGACCGCGGCCTGCCGGGCCTGGCGGCCCTGTGCGGCGGCGTCGCGTTCCTGGAGGCGTTCACCCGCGAGGATGCCACCGAGGGTGACAACCACGACTACAAGGCCCGGCCCGCGTCCCTTTACCGCAACCGCCTGGAAGCGCTCGGATTCACCTGGCTCGGCTCGCACTGCTGGCTGTCGCCGGCGCTGCAGGGAACGGCCACCGCACTC
>CAMLHR010000015.1 GCA_946479915.1 uncultured Lysobacter sp. | reverse complement strand
GCCAAGGGCCACCCGGACTACTACCAGGACATGGCCGAGCGCATCGCGCGCGAGACGCCGGGCGCCTACTTCGTCAACCAGTTCGGCAACCCGGACAACCCGGCCGCGCACGAGCACGGCACCGGGCCGGAGATCCTGCGCCAGATGGCGTCTGTCGGCGGGCTGGACGCGCTGGTCTTCGGCTGCGGCAGCTCCGGCACCATGACCGGCCTGTCGCGCTGCTTCGCCGAGCACTCGCCGCACACCGAGCTCGTGCTGGCCGACCCGGTCGGCTCGATCCTCGCCGAGTACATCAACGAGGGCACGCTCTCGGACAAGTCCGCCAGTTGGATGGTCGAGGGCATCGGCGAGGACTTCCTGCCGTCGATCTCCGACTTCTCGCGGGTGAAGAAGGCCTACGCCATCAGCGACCGCGAGAGCTTCCTCACGGCGCGGGAGCTGCTGGAGAAGGAGGGCATCCTCGGCGGCTCCTCCACCGGCACGCTCCTCGCCGCGGCGCTGAAGTACTGCCGCGAGCAGGCCGCGCCGAAGAAGGTGCTGACGCTGGTCTGCGACACCGGCAACAAGTACCTGTCGAAGATGTACAACGACTACTGGATGCTGGACAACGGCTTCCTGGAACGCCGGCCGCGCGGTGACCTGCGCGACCTGGTGCTGCGCCCGTTCGCGCAGCGCGACACCGTCGTCGTCGCCCCCACCGACCTGCTGGTGACCGCCTACCAGCGCATGAAGCTGTACGAGGTCTCGCAGCTGCCGGTGATGGACGGCGACGCCATCGTCGGGATCCTGGACGAGTCGGACGTGCTGCTCCACGTCTACGGCGACGAGGCGCGCTTCCGCGACCCGGTGTCCACGGCGATGGTCAGCAAGCTCGACCGGCTGGACGTGAAGGCGCCGGTCGAGGCGCTGCTGCCGGTGTTCGACCGCGGGCACGTGGCCATCGTGATGGACGAGGACCGGTTCGTCGGGCTGATCACCCGCATCGACCTGCTCAACTGGTTGCGGCGGCGGGTGCAGTGACCCGGAGCGACAGGTGAACGTCCTGGTCTGCGGGGGCGCCGGCTACATCGGCAGCCACATGGCGCGGTGGCTCGCGGCCCGCGACATCGGCGTGACCGTCCTCGACAACCTGTCGACCGGCCACCGCGAAGCGGTCAGGTGGGGCGAACTGGTCGAGGCGGACCTGCTCGATCCCGCATCGCTGGACCTTGCTTTCGCCGGCCGCCGGTTCGACGCCGTGATGCACTTCTGTGCGCGTTCGCTGGTCGGCGAATCGATGGTCCAGCCGTACGCGTACTACGCCAACAACGTGGCGGGCACGCTCAACCTGCTCGAGGCGATGCGGCGCAACGGCGTCGACCGCCTCGTGTTCTCGTCGACCGCGGCGGTCTACGGGCACCCGGCCTCGCCGATGATCGACGAGGCGCATCCGAAGGCACCGATCAATCCGTACGGCGCGAGCAAGCTGATGGTCGAACGCATCCTCGCCGACGCCGCGGCGGCGCACGGGCTGCGCTCGGTCGCGCTGCGCTACTTCAACGCCGCCGGGGCCGCGCCGGACGCCGGCATCGGCGAGTCGCACCAGCCGGAGACGCACCTCATCCCGAACGTGCTGCGCGCGGCACTGGGCGAGGGGCCCGCCCTGGCGATCTTCGGCGACGACTACCCCACGCCCGACGGGACCTGCGTGCGCGACTACGTCCATGTGGACGACCTCGCGCAGGCCCACCACCTGGCCCTGGGCCACATGGACGCCCACGACGGCGCCCACGTGTTCAACCTGGGCAACGGCACCGGGTTCTCGGTCCGCCAGGTGATCCAGGCCGCGGCCGAGGTGACCGGGCGGGAGATTCCGTTCCGGGTGGCGCCCCGGCGGGCCGGCGATCCGGCGGTCCTGGTGGCCTCGAGCGAAAAGGCAAGACGTGAACTGGGTTGGGCGCCCGTGCATACTTCGCTGTCCCCCATCCTGGACAGCGCCTGGCGCTGGCACCGCCAGCAGGCGTATTGAACGACGATGACCGACGAACAAGGCAATCGCCCGGCCCACGGCCTCGGCACGCGGGCGATCCACGGCGGCCAGTCGCCCGACCCGTCGACCGGCGCGGTGATGACGCCGATCTATGCCACCTCGACGTACGCGCAGGCCAGCCCCGGCGTCCACCAGGGGTTCGAGTACTCGCGCAGCCACAATCCCACGCGGTTCGCCTACGAGCGCTGCGCGGCAACCCTCGAGGGCGGCACGCGGGGCTTCGCGTTCGCCTCCGGCCTGGCCGCGACCTCGACGGCGCTCGAGCTGCTGGACAGCGGCAGCCACGTGGTCGCCATGGACGACCTGTACGGCGGCAGCTACCGCCTGTTCGAACGGGTGCGCCGGCGCAGCGCGGGCCTGGACTTCAGCTTCGCCGACCTCACCGACCCGGCCGCGCTCGAGGCGGCCATCCGGCCGGAGACGCGGATGGTCTGGGTCGAGACGCCGACCAACCCGCTGCTCAAGGTCGTCGACCTGGCGGCGGTGTCCGCCGTCGCCCGCAGGCACGGGCTGCTGATGGTGGTCGACAACACCTTCGCCTCCCCGATCCTGCAGCGGCCGCTGGAACACGGCGCGGACATCGTCATGCACTCGGCGACGAAGTACCTCAACGGCCATTCGGACATCGTCGGCGGGCTGCTGGTGGTCGGCGACAACGCGGACCTCGCCGAACAGCTCGCGTTCCTGCAGAACGCCGTCGGCGGCGTGCAGGGCCCGTTCGACAGCTTCCTCGCGCTGCGCGGCCTGAAGACGCTGCACCTGCGCATGCGCGCGCACTGCGACAACGCGATGGCGCTGGCGCAGTGGCTGGAGGCGCATCCCGCGGTCGAGCGGGTGATCTACCCGGGGCTGCCGTCGCATCCGCACCACACGCTCGCAGCGCGGCAGATGGACGGGTTCGGCGGCATGGTGTCCATCGTGCTGAAGGGCGGGTTCGAGGCGGCGAAGCGGTTCTGCGAACGCACCGAACTGTTCGCGCTGGCCGAATCGCTCGGTGGCGTGGAAAGCCTGGTGAACCACCCGGCGGTCATGACGCATGCGAGCGTGCCGGCGGAACGGCGTGCCGCGCTGGGGATCAGCGATGCGCTGGTGCGGTTGAGCGTGGGGGTGGAGGACGTCGGGGACCTGCGCGCGGACCTGGGGCACGCATTGGGATGAAGGCCCCCTCCGTCCTGGCCGACATCCGCGGCAGCCTGCGCCAGCCGGAGTTCTGGGCCTATTCCAGCTGGCTGGACATCGTGCTGCGCTACCGCAGGACGCAGCTGGGCGTGGGCTGGCTGTTCCTGACCTTCACGTTCTTCGTCATCGTGATGGGACTGAAGTTCGGGTACCTGATGGGCAAGGACCCGGCGGTCTTCCTCCCGTACGTGGCGGTCGGCTACATGACGTGGCGCTTCATGGTCGCGATCCTCAACGACGCGTCCACCACGTTCAGGACGCACCGTTCGTACATCATGGACGGGAAGGTGCGCTTCACCGACTACCTGTTCCGCTCCGTCGCGCGCGCATCGTTCAACCTCGCGTTCGCCGTCGTGGTCGTGGCGGCCGTGCTCGCGTGGTCGCCGCATGCGTCGGTCGCTGGCCTGCTCACGCTGTTCATCACGTTCCCGCTCGTCATCGTGAACATGGTGTGGGTGGGGATTTGCCTGAGCTTCTTCGGCGCGCGGTACCCGGACACGCACGAGGCGATCTCAGCCGTGCTCATCGCGGGCTTCCTGCTCACGCCGATCATCTGGGACGTCGCGAGCTTCCCGCCAGACACGCTGCGCGGCAGCCTCACGCGGCTCAATCCGGCCTTCCACCTGGTCGAGGTCGTGCGCGACCCCGTCCTCGGGACGATGCCGGAGACCAACTCCATCATCATCGTCGTGGCGATGGCGATTGTCGGCTGGGGGCTCGCGGCCTGGATGTACCGCCGCTACGCCCGCTTCGTCCCGCTGTGGCTGTGACCGCGCCATGACGGCCAGGCTGACGGTCCGGGACGTCGCGCTGACGGTCCCCCACTACGTGCAGCGCGAGCGCGCCGCGCGATCGTGGTCGTCCGTGCTCCTCGCGGCCGCGACCACGCGCATGCGGCGCGAATACCGGACGCTGCTGAGCGACGTGAGCTTCGACCTCTCGGGCGGCGACCGCCTCGCGCTGATCGGCCGCAACGGCGCCGGCAAGACGACGCTGCTGCGCATCCTCTCGGGGGCGTTGCACCCGACGCAGGGCGAGGTGGCGTTCGAGGGATCACGGCAGGCGCTCCTCAACCTGAGCCTCGGCTTCAACCAGGAAGCGACAGTCAAGGAGAACATCTTCCTGCGGGCCACGGCGATGGGGCTGCGGCCGGCGCAGGCGCAGGACCTCGTCGAGCCGGTGCTCGACTTCGCCGAGCTGCGCGGGGTCACCAACCACCGCCTCGCCACGCTGTCCTCCGGCCAGCGCATGCGGTTGGGGTTTGCCATCTCGACCTCGCTGCAGCACGACATCATGCTGCTCGACGAATGGTTCGGCGCCGGCGACGCGGAGTTCGTCGAGCGCGCCCGGGTGCGGATGGCGGATCGGGTGGCCGGCAGCGGGATCGTCGTGCTGGCCAGCCACAACATCCAGATGCTGCGCCAGGTCTGCACGCTGGGGCTGGTGCTCGACCAGGGCAGGGCGACCTATTTCGGCCCGCTCGAGGAGGCGATCGCCGCCTACAAGGAGAGCTACCAGCAGTCGCCGGAGTACCTTGCGATGCGCGACGCCCGCCGCGGCGCGGCGCAGGGGAAGGACCGGGAGGCCAGGGCGAAGCTGCGCGAGGCGCGGCTGCGGCTGCGGCAGGAGAAGGCCGAGCTCCGCGCGCACAAGCAGGCCCTGCGCGCGCTGCAGAAGCAGGCGCGGGGGCGCTCGGCGGCGAAACAGGACGATTGACCCGTCGCCCGTGCGGGCGGCGAACGATTCAAACCAGTGCCCGGGGCTTCCGCCGGCCGGGCCGTCATTCAGGAGCAGAGCAGTTTGGACAGTGCAACGCAGACGACGGACACGGCCAGGGCGACCCGCGGCGGAATCTCCACGCTTTCGGTGATCGGCCTCGGCTACATCGGCCTGCCGACCGCGGCCATGTTCGCGTCACGCGGCGTGGAGGTGCGGGGCGTCGACATCAGCGAGCGCGCCGTGAACGCCATCAACGGCGGCCGCGCGCACATCGAGGAGGGCGACCTGGACGCCCTCGTCGCCGAATGCGTGGCCTCGGGGAAGTTGCGCGCGTTCCTCGAGCCGCAGCGCGCCGACGCGTTCATCGTCGCCGTGCCCACGCCGGTGAGCCACGACGACGGCCGCAGCCCCGACGTCTCCTACGTGCAGGCCGCGGGTCGCGCGATCGCGCCACTGCTCGAGCGCGGCAACCTGGTGATCCTGGAGTCGACCTCGCCGGTTGGCACCACCGAGATGCTCGCGCGCCTGCTGGCGGAGCTGCGTCCCGACCTGACCTTCCCGCACCAGCAGCAGGAGGCATCCGACATCTGCCTGGCGTACTGCCCGGAGCGGATCATTCCCGGCCGAATGTTGCGCGAGCTCGTGCAGAACGACCGCATCATCGGCGGCATGACCCCGCGCTGCGCGCGCCGCGCCGCCGCCGTCTACAAGCTCTTCGTCGAGGGTGAGTGCCACCTCGCCACCGACCGCGAGGCGGAGATGGTGAAGCTGACGGAGAACGCGTTCCGCGACGTCAACATCGCCTTCGCCAACGAGCTGTCCATGGTCTGCGACAAGCTGGGCGTGGACGTCTGGCGCGTCGTCGAGTTCGCGAACCGGCATCCTCGCGTCTCGATCCTGCGGCCTGGCCCCGGTGTCGGCGGGCACTGCATCGCCGTCGACCCCTGGTTCCTCGTCGCGAGCGCGCCGGATGAGGCCAGGCTCATGCGCCAGGCGCGCCTGGTGAACGACGCCAAGCCGGGCCACGTGATCGAGAAGGTCCGGGCCGCGCTCGGCGACCGCCCCGGGAAGGTCGCCTGCCTCGGACTGACCTACAAGCCCGACGTGGACGACTTCCGGGAGAGCCCATCGCTCGACATCGCGGTCGCGCTCACCCGCGAATACCCAGGCCGCGTGACCTGCTGCGACCCGTACGCCGAGGCGATGCCGCCCGCGCTACAGCGTGACGCGGGGCTGGCGTTCGCGGGTTTCGAGGAAGCGACCGCGGATGCCGACGTCATCGTCGTGCTCGTGGCGCACACCGCGTTCGCGGCATTCCCACGGCCGGAGGGGAAGGCGGTCGTCGACACCGTCGGCTTCTGGCGCGATCCGCTCGCGGACAATGAAGCGGCCGGATGAGCCACCGACCTCGCGAAGCCCCGACCGGGCCCGCGTGACGGGGACGCCGCCGGACGGCGGGCACGCCCCGCGGCACTGCCATGCGTCGCAGCTGGACGCGGCGCGCGAGGACCTGTTGCGCGACCTCGACGCGCTCCAGGCGCGCGTGTCGCGCTCCGCGACGCTCGCGGGCTGGCTGCGGGACGCGCCACCGCTGCGCGCCTGCGTGGCGCTGGCGCGGCGGCTTGCCGGTCGCCCTGCGCCCGAGACCAGGCGGCCGCTGCGTGTCGCCGGACGGGCCGGACCCGGCCCGGCGACCGCCCGCGCCAGGCGGGACATCCCCGGGCGCCGGCTGCGGGTCGCGGCCATCGTCGACCCGTTCACCGCACTGGGGCTTGGCCCGGAGTGCGACCTCCACCTGGTCGACACCGCCGCCTGGGAAGCCGGGCTGGAGGCCTTCGCGCCGGACGTGCTGTTCGTCGAGTCGGCCTGGGAGGGCAACGGCGGGCAGTGGCGCGACGGCCTGGTGCCGGCCTCGCCCGCGCTCCACGGCGTGCTGGCGTGGTGCGGCCGCAACGGCGTGCCGACGGTCTTCTGGAACAAGGAGGACCCGACGCACTTCGAGCACTTCCTGCCTGTCGCACGGCACTTCGACTTCATCTACACCACCGCCGCCGAGTGCGTGCCGCGCTACCGCGCGCGGCTGGCACGAGACGCGGTGGGGGTGCTGCCGTTCGCGTGCCAGCCGCGCCTGCACAACCCGGTGGCGGCCGGCGAACGGAAGGTCGCCGCGTGCTTCGCAGGGACGTACTACGTGCGCTACGCAGAGCGCGCCGCGGACTTCGACCGGTTGGTTTCGGCGGTGGCGCCCGTGCTCGACGTCGAGATCCTCGACCGCAACCACGGCAAGGGCATCGCCGAATTCGCGTTTCCCGCGAGGTACCGGCCGATGGTGCGGCCGGGGGTGCCGGCCGGGCGCGTGCACGAGGCGTACCGGGAGTACCTGTTCGGCCTGAACCTCAACACGGTCAAGGACTCTCCCACGATGTTCGCGCGCCGCGTGTTCGAACTGCTCGCGTGCAACACGGCCGTGCTCAGCAACCCCTCGGAGGGCATGCAGCGGCTGTTCGGCGACCTGGTGCTGGTGGAGGCGCCCGGGTTCGTCGCGTCGAAGCTGGTGCCGTTGCTCGGCGACGCATCGCGCTATCGCCGGTTCCGGCTGGCAGGCCTGCGGAAGGTGATGTCTGAACACACCTGGGCGCATCGCGTCGCCCAGTTGTCGCGCGAGGTGCTCGGACGCCGGGACGCGCCGGTGGCGCCTGCGGTCCACGTCGTGGCGCGCCCGCGCGATGCCGGGGACCTGGCGCGCATCGTGGCGGCGTACGAACGCCAGGCCCACGCGTCGCGGCACCTCGTGCTGCTGCTCGACGAGCCGCCCCCGCACGGCCTGCCGCCCGGCACGCAGTGCCTGGACCGCGTGGCGGCGCAGGCCCTGCGCCCCGCCGACGCCTGGCCCGGCGCGCACGTCGCCTGGTTCAGCGGCGACGACACGTACGGCCCCGGATACCTGCACGATCTGGCGCTGGGCACCCGTTATGCCGCGTACGACACCGTCGGCAAGGCATGTCACTATCGCCAGGCGCAAGGAGGAACGACGCTCGTGGACGACGGCGCGCAGTACCGGCCCAGCGAACAACTGCCACCGCGGCGCGCGGTGGTGCGCGCCGCCTCCATCGATGGATCGCTGTCCGGCTGGGCGGACGCGGCGGCGCGCGACGTCGCCCGCTCCGGGCTGGCGCTGGACGAGTTCAACTACTGCGAAGGCGCCGCGGGTGCGGGGGCCATCGACAGCGACGTGGATCCCGCGCTGGACACCGGCGTTTCGCTGGCCCGGTTCCTCGGGGACATCCCGGCGGCGTCGCCTGCGGAAGGAGGGGTGGCGTGACGGCCCGGAGCCGCGACGACAAGGCGGCCGGTGGCACGCCACCCGCACCGGGTTCAGACCGGCATGCGCTGGCGCTCGAGCAGCAGGCGCTGCTCTATATGGATCGCATCCGCGCGATCGAGTACGACCGGTTCCAGCTCGAGCAGAAGCTCGAGGCCGAGCGCCTGAAGCAGCTCGACCTGGTCACCGACACCGAGCACCGCGTGGCCGCGCTCGACGCCGAGCTGGAGGTCGCGCGCAGGGTGACGGGCGACATCGAGCGCCGGCTCGGCGAGGTCCTGGCCGAGCGCGACACCGCCACCGCGGCGCTGCGCGAGGCCACGCTCGCGCTGGAGATCCAGCGTGCGGTGGTGGCCGAGCGCGACCGCCAGATCCAGTCGGCGCGCCGCGACGCCGCACGTCTCGAGGACGCGCTGCAGCGCGAAGCCCGGCAACTCGCCGACGCGCGCGACCAGGCGCAGGCCGACTGCGGCACGCTCCGCGCCAAGGCCCAGCAGGAACGCGCCGAGGTCGAGCGGCTGCGCCAGGCGCTCCGCGTGGCGGAGCAGCGTGCGCGGCAGGCCAGCGACAGCATCAGCTACCGCCTGGGCAGCCTGCTGGTCGGTGCCGCGACGTCACCCCGCCGGCTCGTCGCGCTGCCGCGCGACCTGTGGCGGCTCGGCGCGGAAGCGCGCCGCCGGCGCGCGCTGGCGACGGACGTGCGCCACCACGATGCGAGCCTCGATCGCCACGTGCGCCACGCCGCGGCGCTCGCCGCGGCGGACGGCGTCGACGCCGCGGAGGCGTACCTGCAGGCGCAGCTGCCGCGCGCGGACGACCGCGCGCAAGCGCTGACCGCGGTCGCGAAGGACGTCCTGCCGCGGTCGCGCGCGGACGCCTTGCGCCTGGGCAGCCTGGCGCTCGCGACCGACCCGCGCGACTACAGGGCCAAATGGCTGGCGTTCCTGCATTTCGACTCGGGCGACATCCGGCACGCGGCAACGCTGCTCCGCACGCTGCCCGCGAACGCGAAGTTCCGCGCGTCGGAGCGGCACCGCGCCAACCAGGTGATGGGGTGCGCGCGCCTGCTCGAGGCGCCGCCCGATCCCGCCGCGATCCGCGCGGCGCCGGGCCATGTCGCCGTCCCGGGCCGCGTGCTCTATGTCGCCGCGAGCGCGCTGCCCTACCACGCCAGTGGCTACACGCTGCGGACGCAGGCACTGCTGTCGGCGCTGCGCGACGCCGGCGTCGACGTCAGCTGCGTGACGCGTCCGGGCTACCCGGGCGACCGCGGCGATGCGCTGGTCGCAGGGACCGCGGCCTCGTGGCAGTCGGGCGACGTGCCGTACCGCGCCATCGCGAGTCCCGACCGCAGGCGGCTGGCGGCGGACGCCTACATCGAGGAGGCCGCGGCGGCCCTGTGCCGGTTCGCGGCGGAGGTGAAGCCCGCGATCATCCACGCGGCGTCGAACCACGAGAACGCACTGCCGGCACTGATCGCGGCGCGCCGCCTGGGCGTGCCGTTCGTCTACGAAGTGCGCGGCCTGTGGGAATTGACGGCCGCAGCCAAGCAGCCCGGCTGGGAACAGACCGAACGCTTCGCGCTCGAGCGCAGCCTCGAGACGCTGGTCGCCACGCAGGCGGACCAGGTGCTGACCCTCAACAGCGGCATGCGGGACGAGCTGGTCGCCCGCGGCGTGCCGGCCGGGCGCATCGCGCTCGCGCCCAACGCGGTGGACCCGGACGTCCACCGTCCGGTCGCCCGGGACGCGGCGCTGGCGCGCCGGGTCGGGCTGGCGGGCGATGCATTCGTCGTCGGCTACGCGGGGTCGCTGGTGGCCTACGAAGGCCTCGACGACCTGCTGCACGCGGTCGCGCGGCTCGCCCCGGCGCACCCACGGTTGCGCGTGCTGGTCCTGGGCGACGGCGACCAGCGCGCCCCGCTGGAAGGCCTGGCCGCATCGCTCGGGATCGCCGACCGCGTGTGCTTCGCCGGGCGCGTGCCGGCCGACGACGTCCCGGCGCACCTGGCGCTGTGCGATTGCGTCGCGCTGCCGCGCAAGTCCGCGACGGTCTGCGAGCTGGTCTCGCCGATCAAGCCGCTTGAGGCCATGGCGATGGGCCTGCCCGTCGTCGCGTCGGCGGTGAAGCCGCTGCGCGACGTCATCGAGGACGGCGTGACCGGCGTGCTGCACGCGCCCGGCGACGCGGGTGCGCTCGCCGACGCCATCGCGCGGCTCGCGGCGTCGCCCGGCGCCTGCGCGGCGATGGGCGCGGCCGCGCGCGAGCGCGTGCTGGCCGGGCATCGCTGGCGGTCCGTCGCGGAGGCGATCGCCGGGACGTACCGCGCGCTGGAAGGCACCGGCGCCGCCGCGGCCGTGCACGCGCGGCCGGCGGTCGAGCCGGTGCCCGTGCCCGCCGGGCGCAACGCCATGACCGAGGCGGAAAAGCAGGCGTTCGAGCGCGCGCTCGCGCAGGCGTTCGGCGACGGCGGCACGGCTGCCGTCCGCCGGCTCCTCGAAGCGCAGGTGCGCGCACGCAGCCCGCGCTTCCATGCCTTCTGCGCGCTCAAGGCGGCCGCGTGCTGCCTCGCCGAGGGCGATACCGGCGCCGCCGTCGCGCTGGCGGACGAGGCGGTCGCGCTCGATCCTGCCGCGTCCACGCTGCGCGGCGCCGCGACGCTGCTGTACAACGCCGGCGAGGACCGGCGGGCGCTCGGCGTCGTCGAACGGCTCGAGGGCCTGCCCGGCGCGACGGATCCCGCCACGACACGGATCGCCGAACAGGTGCGCAGCCGCCTGCGCCTGTTCGACGAGGCGCGGCAGCGCACGGCCGCGCCTGCGGTCGCGCCCGAACCGGCGCGCAGCGTGAACTTCCTGCACTTCAGCCTGCCGTATACCTCGGTCGGCTACGCGACGCGGTCGCACGGCATCGCGCTGGGCGTGCGCGCGGCGGGCTGGGACATCCGGCCGTGGACGCGCCCGGGGTTCCCGGGCGACTTCAAGCCCGAGCTCGCCGGCCAGGCGCTCCCCGAGTGCGACGAGATCGACGGCATCGCCTATCGCCGGCTGCTCGACGGCGGGCGCCGCGGGACGAGCGAGCCCCAGTACCTGCTCGACGCCGCCGACCGTTGCGAGGCGGTGCTGCGCAGCGAGCGGCCCGCGGTGGTGCATGCGGCCTCGAACTACACGACCGCACTGCCGGCGCTCGTGGCGGCGCGGCGCCTGGGGCTGCCGTTCGTCTACGAGATCCGCGGGTTCTGGGAAGTGACGCGCTCGTCGCGCGACGACGCCTTCGAGAAGTCGCACAAGTACCG
>CAMLHR010000014.1 GCA_946479915.1 uncultured Lysobacter sp. | reverse complement strand
CGGTCTCCACGGGCAGCCCCAGCGCCTCCCAGCGCGCCCAGCCGCCGTCGAGCACCGCCGCACGCGGGTGGCCGTGCATCCGCAGCAGGCACCACAGGCGGGCGGCGATCGCGCCGCTGCCGTCATCGTAGGCGACGACCTGCGTGTCCGGCCCGATGCCCCAGCGCGCCAGGGTCGCGGCGAACGATGCGGCGTCGGGCCAGGGGTGCCGGCCGTCGCGCGGGTCGCCCGAAGGCCGGCTCAGGTCCCGGTCGAGATGCGCGTAATGCGCGCCGGGCACGTGGCCGTCGCGCCACGCGCGTTCGCCCTTGCCCGTGTCGGACAGGTCGAACCTGCAATCGACGACGCACAAACGGAAAGCGGCGACGCCGGGTTGCCCCAACGTCGCCGCCAATGCTTCTGCCTGTACCAGTGCGGTCCACATGACCGCCACCCTACACCTCGCCCGGACCCTAGGCCCGGCGCGATTCGCGCTCGGGCAACACCGTTTCCATCAGCCTCAGGCGCTCGTCGTCGTCCATGTGCAGCCAGCGGGCGATCTCGGCACTGCTGCGCAGGCAACCGTGGCAATAGCCCTGGTCGTCCAGCATGCACACCCCGATGCAGGGGCTCAGGACGGCCTTGAAGGTCACTTCACGGCGACGAGGCGCACCTCGAACATCACCGCGACGTTCGGCGGGAAGCCCGTGCGCGGGTCGGCGCCATAGGCGCGATCCGGCGGCAGGACCACTTCCCACTTCGCGCCGGCCTGCATCTGGGTCAGCACCTCGCGCATCGCGGGCATCTCGACCTGGTTGACCGGGATCGACGGGATCTGCTTCGCCGGCTGCGGCTGCGTGGGCTTCTGGCCCCACGGATACGGACCGGCGACCTCGAGCTGCACGTTGCTGGTCATCGTCGGCTTCGCCCCGTTGCCGGCCTCGAGCACGCGCACCAGCGCGCCACCGGGCAGCGTGCGCACGCCGCTGGTGCCGCGGTACTGGGTCAGGTACTGGCCGCTCTTCGCGAGGTTCTCGCCGGAGGCCTTCTCGTACTCCGCCTTCGCCTGCTCGACGCGCTGGGTCTCGCGCTGCTGGAACGCCTGCACCGCCGGGCGCAGCTGCTCGGCGGGAACCGCCGGCTCGCGCTTGGCGTAGGCATCCTGCACGCCCTTGACGAGCGCGTTGACGTCGATCTTCTCGCCACGCTCGATCAGCTGGTGCAGCGACCGGCCGTAGTCGTAGCCGAGCGCGTAGCTCAGCTTGCCCTGCTCGGTGGAAGTGTCCTGCGCGGCGACGGTGCCCGCGGCCAGGGTGGTGGCCGCCAGGGCGGCAGCGAGCAAACGCAACTTCATTCAAACCTCCGGTGATGTTCGGACGCCTTGGCGCCCGAATGGACGCGCTAGGATAGCGGTCGCAAGGGGCGGTCGCCACCGACGACAGGGCCTATGGACAGGTCCGGGGCGGACAAGTTCCGCCTTCACGCCGCCTCCCCGACCCTTCCCACCCTCGACGTTCATCTTTCCCGCATGGCCGAAGCCCAGACCCCGCCGGTCGCGACCACCGATCGCGACGCCATCCGCCTCATCACGGTGGACCGCCCCGCCCGGCTGAATGCCCTCGATGGCGCCACGCTCGATGCCCTTGCCGACGCGTTCGCCGCCGCGGCCGACGATCCGGCCGTGCGTTGCGTGGTCCTGACCGGGGTCGGTCCCAAGGCGTTCGTCGCCGGCGCCGACATCTCGGAGATGAACACGCTGACGCCGGTCCAGGGTCGCGACTTCTCGTTGCGCGGCCAGCGGCTGATGCGCCGGATCGAGACGATGCCCAAGCCCGTCATCGCGATGGTGAACGGCTTCGCACTGGGCGGCGGGCTGGAACTGGCGATGGCGTGCCACCTGCGCGTGGCCGCGGACACGGCGAAGGTCGGGCAGCCCGAGATCAACCTCGGCCTGATCCCGGGCTTCGGCGGCAGCCAGCGGCTGCTCCGCCTGGCCGGACGCGCGGCGACCCTCGAACTGTGCCTGCTCGGTGCGCCGATCGACGCGGCGCGTGCCCTGCAGCTCGGCATCGTCAACCGGGTCGTGCCCGCCGCGGACCTCGAAGCCGAAACCATGCAGCTCGCGACGCAACTCGCCGCGTCCGCGCCGCTCGCCCTGCGCGGGCTGCTGGATTGCGTCAACGTCGGCGGCGAGTGCGCGATCGGCGAGGGGCTGGAATACGAGAGCGCCCAGTTCGGGCTGATGTTCGCGACCGACGACATGCGCGAAGGCACGCGCGCGTTCCTGGAGCGGCGCAAGCCCAGCTTCAGTGGCACCTGATCCGCACGCGCGTTGCGACTGCGGCTGCGCCGCACCGGCGCACGCGCCGCATGCGATCGCCGCCGCGCTGGCGGTCGACGACCTCGACCTGGCGATCGAGCTCGGGCTGCTCGAGGCCGCGGCCTGCCCGCACTGCACGCCGGCCTGCACCGCCGCGCTCGCCGCGGCGCGCGCCTCGCGCCTGGCGGCCCTGGCGGCCCGCGAGCGCCACCGCGCGCGCGACGCACGCCTGCAACGCCGTGCCGCGGAGCGCGCCGAACGCCGCGCGACGAAACCGGCCGCCTCCGGTGCGCCTGCACCACTGCCCGCCGCGGCCGCCGACGCGCTGGCCCGCGCGCTCGCGAAGGCACGACGCTGACGATGGCGCTGGCACGCAAGGCGCCGGCGAAGCGCGCGACACGCCGCAGGCGGACCAGGCTCTCGAAGGCGGAGATCGACGAGCTGTTCGCGCGCCTGGCCGAGCTCGATCCCTCGCCCACCACCGAACTCGAGTTCTCGACGCCCTACGAACTGCTCGTCGCCGTCGCGCTGTCGGCGCAGTCCACCGATGTCGGCGTGAACAAGGCGACCCGCCGCCTGTTCCCGGTCGCGAACACGCCCGCGGCCATCGCCGCGCTGGGCGTCGAGGGCCTGAAGCCGTACATCGCGACGATCGGGCTGTACAACACCAAGGCCGCGAACGTGGTGGCAGCCGCCCGGCAACTGCTGGAGCTGCACGGCGGCGACGTGCCGCGCGACCGCGCCGCGCTCGAGGCGCTGCCCGGCGTGGGACGCAAGACCGCCAACGTAGTGCTCAACACCGCGTTCGGCGAACCGACCATGGCGGTGGACACCCACATCTTCCGCGTCGCCAACCGCACGGGCCTGGCACCGGGTCGCAACGTGCGCGAGGTCGAGGACGGCCTGCTGGCGGTGGTGCCGGAACGCTACCTGCGCGACGCGCACCACTGGCTGATCCTGCACGGGCGCTACACCTGCAAGGCACGCCGGCCGGAGTGCCCGCGCTGCCCGATCCGGGACATCTGTCGCTATCCCGCCAAGACACCGCCGGACGACGACTGTCATGTTCCCGCAATACGCGGGGCCTAGCCTGCTCGGTGCCACCCACAGCCCCAAGGGCTCACGCCATGACCCACAAGCGCCACCTCCTGCCGCTCGCCCTGCTGGGCGCCCTCGCCGCCCCCGCCGCACACGCCGAATTCGAGGTGGAGGGCCTGCTGCAGACCGATGCCTACTGGTACGACAGCGCCTTCACCGACCTGGACGCCGACGCCACCGACGGCGACGACGCCGATTACGGCCTCCGCCGCGCCGAGATCGTGCTCAAGGGCAAGGGACCGGGCAACTTCGACTGGGTGCTCGGCTACGACGCGTCCGGCGACGGCAAGTTCCTCGACGCCAACGTCAGGTACAAGCTGGGCGGCAGCAAGACGCACTACGTGCAGGCCGGCCAGTACAAGCAGCCGAACAGCATGGAAGAGCTGTCGAGCACCAAGAACAACGATTTCGTCGCCAAGGCGATGATCACCAACACCCTCGCCACGGGCCGCCGGCTCGGCGTGCAGTACGGCGTCGGCGGCGGCGACTGGTCGCTCAGCGCCAGCGCCTTCGGCCGCGAGCTGACCCGCGACCGCGCGCATGGCAGCGGGTACGGCCTCCGCGGCACCTGGGCCCCGATCAACGAAGAGGGTCGCGTCCTGCACCTGGGCGTGTCCTACGTGGACCACGACACCGACGGCGACAGCGTGCGCCTGCGCGCCCGACCCGACGCGGACTTCGCGAACCGGCTCGTCGACACCGGCACGCTCGCCGACACCGACCGCCTGTCGACGCTCGGCCTGGAGGCGTTCTGGTTGCGCGGACCGCTGAAGCTGCAGGGCGAGTTCATGCAGTCGACCGTGGACCGCTACCAGGCCGGCAACGCCGACTTCGACGCAACCGGCGGCTACGCGAGCGCGGTCTGGAACGTGACCGGCGAAGCCTTCGGCATCAAGGGCGGCGTGCCGGGCACGCCCGGCGCGAGCGATCCCGCGCGCGGACTCTGGCAGGTCGGCATGCGCTACGACACGCTCGACCTGGACGACGGCAGCGTCGAAGGTGGCCGCATGGACACCTGGACCGCCGGCGTGAACTGGTACTGGCGCTCGAACTTCAAGCTGATGCTCAACTACGTGAGGGTGGACAGCGAGCGGCGCGGCATCGAGGACAACCCCGGCATCGTCGAGGCGCGGGCGCAACTCCACTGGTGACGCTTCGCGCCATCTTCGGACGAAGGGCCCTGCGGGGCCCTTTTTCGTTTCCGGGCCGCGCGACTGTCATACGGGTGTCACGAACGGACGCTTTCATGGCGCGGACCGCCGGACCACCGGCCACTGCCACGGAGCAACCATGTCCCCCACGCCGACCAGGGTCACCGTCCTTTCGCTCGCACTCACGCTCGCGGCCTGTGGCGGCGAAACCGCAACCCCCCCGCCCGGACACGCCGCGGCGCCCGGCGCCACCTCGCAGATCACCGGCGCCGGGTCCACCTTCTTCTTCCCGCTGGTGTCGAAGTGGTCGGCCGACTACAACGCCGCCACCGGCCACCAGGTCAACTACCAGTCCATCGGCTCGGGTGGCGGCATCGCGCAGATCAAGGCCGCCACCGTGGACTTCGGCGCGTCCGACGCCCCGCTCACCAGCGCGGAACTGGACGAGGCCGGCCTGCTGCAGTTCCCGATCGTCATCGGCGGCGTGGTGCCGGTGGTGAACGTCGAGGGCGTCGAGCCCGGCGAATTGAAGCTCACCGGTCCGCTGCTGGCAGACATCTACCTGGACAAGGTCACGACCTGGAACGACCCGGCGATCGCCGCGCTCAACCCCGGCGTCGAGTTGCCGGCCACCGAGATCAACCTGGTGCAGCGCTCCGACGGCTCGGGCACGACCTTCAACTTCACCAACTACCTGTCCAAGGTCAGCCCGGCGTGGCAGGCGTCGGTCGGCGAAGGCAAGTCGGTTCAGTGGCCCGACGGCGTCGGCGGCAAGGGCAACGAGGGCGTCGCCTCGTACGTGCAGCAGATCGACGGCTCGATCGGCTACGTCGAGCTGGCCTACGCGCTGCAGAACGGCATGTCGTATGCGCAGCTGCAGAACGCCGCCGGCAACTTCGTGTCGCCCAGCGCCGAGACCTTCCAGGCCGCGGGCGCCGGCGCCGACTGGGCGAACGCGCAGGACTTCAACCTGGTGATCACAAACGCAGGCGGCGGCCAGGCCTGGCCGATCGCCGCGACGGTGTTCGCGCTGATGCACAAGGCGCCGAAGGATCCGGAGCGCAGCGCCGCTGCCCGCGAGTTCTTCACCTGGGCGCTCGAGAATGGCCAGCAGCAGGCATCGTCGCTTGACTACGTGCCGCTGCCTCCGGAGCTGGTGCAGCAGGTGGCGCAGTACTGGGCCGCCGAGTTCGAGACGGCCGCGCAGCCGTAACCGATGAACGTCGCCGCCCTCCCCCGCGACGGTGCGGACGCCCGGCATGACCGGGCGTTCCGCTTCCTGCTGGGCGCCACGGTCGCGGTGGTGCTCGTGGCGCTGCTCGGCGCGGCGCTCTCGATGTTGTGGGGCGGCCGCGAGGCGTTGCAGATCGCGGGGCCGGACTTCTTCTTCACCGCGGACTGGAACCCGGTGGAGAACCGCTACGGGGCACTGGTCCCGATCTACGGCACGATCGTCACGGCGATCATCGCGATGCTGATCGCGGTGCCGGTGAGCTTCGGCATCGCGTTCTTCCTGACCGAGGTCTCGCCGCGCTGGCTGCGCGGCCCCGTCGGCACCGCCGTCGAACTGCTCGCCGGCATCCCCTCGATCATCTACGGCATGTGGGGATTGTTCGTGCTCGTGCCGGTGATGACCGAACACGTCACGCCCTGGGCGAACGGGCACCTGGGCACGCTGCCCGTCATCGGGGCGTTGTTCCAGGGCCCGCCGATCGGCATCGGCATGCTCACCGCGGGCATCGTCCTGGCCATCATGGTGATCCCCTTCATCTCGTCGGTGATGCGCGAGGTGTTCCTGACAGTGCCGCGCCGCCTCAAGGAATCCGCCTACGCGCTGGGTTCGACGAAATGGGAGGTCAGCTGGGACATCGTGCTGCCATACACGCGCTCGGCGGTCATCGGCGGCATCTTCCTGGGCCTGGGTCGCGCGCTGGGCGAAACCATGGCGGTGGCCTTCGTGATCGGCAACTCCACCCGCTTCACCGCCTCGCTGCTCGAGCCCAGCACCACGATCGCCGCGCTGATCGCCAACGACTTCGGCGAGGCGACGGAGACCTACCGCTCCGCGCTGCTGCTGCTCGGCTTCGTGCTGTTCATCGTCACCTTCATCGTGCTGGCCATCGCGCGGATGATGTTGACGCGCCTCGCACGACGGGAGGGCACGCGATGAGCGACCTCGGCCTCTATCGCCGGCGCCGCCTCGGCAACGCCGTGGCGGTCGTGCTGGCCTGCGCGGCGGCGGGGTTCGGCCTCCTGTTCCTGGGCTGGATCCTGTGGGCGCTGGTCGCCAAGGGCGTGGCCGGGATCGACTGGGCACTGTTCACGCAGGACACGCCGCCGCCGATGGGCGGAGGCGGCCTGCGGAACGCATTCTTCGGCAGCGCCGCGATGTGCCTGATGGCGATCCTGATCGGCACGCCCCTCAGCATCGCCGCCGGCACCTGGCTGGCCGAATACGCACCGGCGCGCAAGCTCGGCACCGCGGCGCGCTTCGTCAACGACATCCTGCTCTCGGCGCCGTCCATCGTGCTCGGCCTGTTTGTCTACACGCTGGTGGTCATGCGCGCGGGCGGCAACTTCTCGGCGGTCGCCGGCGCGATCGCGCTGGCCTTCATCGTGCTGCCGGTGGTGGTGCGGACCACGGACGAGATGCTGCGGCTGGTGCCCGCGCAGGTGCGCGAGGCGGCGCTGTCCCTGGGCGTGCCGCAGTGGAAGGTGACGGTGCAGGTGCTGTACCGCTCGGCGCTGCCCGGCATCACCACCGGCATCCTGTTGGCGCTCGCCCGCATTTCGGGCGAGACCGCGCCGCTGCTGTTCACCGCGTTCGGCAACCAGTACTGGAGCACCGACCTCACCGGGCCAATGGCCAGCGTGCCGGTCGTGATGTACCAGTTCGCCGGCAGCCCGTACGAGACGTGGCAGTCCATCGCCTGGGCCGGTGCCCTCGTGCTGACCGCCTTCGTCCTCCTCACCAGCCTGGTGGCACGCGCCATCGTGGCCCGCAACAGGGTGGTCCATGACTGACTCGCCGAAGCTCTCCGCGCGGGGGCTCCACTTCCACTACGACGACGTGCATGCGCTCAAGTCGATCTCGCTCGACATCCCCGAGCGCAAGGTCACCGCGCTGATCGGTCCGTCCGGCTGCGGCAAGTCCACCTTGCTGCGGGTCTTCAACCGCATCTACGCGCTGTACCCGAAGCAGGTCGCGACCGGCCAGGTGCTGCTCGACGGCGAGGACATCCTCGACCCGAAGTACCCGATGAACCGGTTGCGCAGCAAGGTCGGCATGGTCTTCCAGAAGCCCGTGCCGTTCCCGATGACCATCTTCGAGAACGTCGCGTACGGCATCCGCCACCACGAGCGGCTGTCGAAGGCGGACCTGGCCGACCGGGTCGAGCAGGCGCTGCGCCAGGGCGCGCTGTGGGACGAGGTCAAGGACAAGCTCGGCAAGAACGCGCTAGGCCTGTCGGGCGGACAGCAGCAGCGGCTGTGCATCGCGCGCGCCGTGGCGCTGCGCCCGGACGTACTGCTGCTGGACGAGCCGACGTCCGCGCTGGATCCGATCTCCACCAGCCGCATCGAGCAGCTGGTCGAGGAACTCAAGCAGGACTACACCATCGCGATCGTGACCCACAACATGCAGCAGGCCGCGCGCGTCTCGGACTACACGGCCTTCATGTACCTGGGCGACCTGGTCGAGCACGGCCCGACCGAGGCCATCTTCTCCAACCCCTCGAGGCAGCAGACCGAGGACTACATCACCGGGAGATTCGGCTGATGGACAACCAACCACACGACCACATCCTCCGAAGCCAGGACGCCGACCGCGCGCGCCTGCTCGACGAGGTCATGCGCATGGGCGACATGGCCGCCGCCCAGCTCGAGGCGGCGCTCGATGTCGTCGAGCGCCGCGACGACGGTGCCGCCGTACGCATCGTCGAGAACGACGACGCGATCGACGCGCTGGAACGCCAGGTCAACCAGGAGGTCATGCGCCTGGCGCTGAAGGGCCCGCTGGCGCGCGACCTGCGCGAGATGCTCGCCGCCCTGCGGGTGGCTTCCGACATCGAACGCATCGGCGATTACGCGGCCAACGTCGCCAAGCGCTCGCTAGCGCTGAACGCGTCCATGCCATTGCCGCACACGCGCGGGCTGGGCGTGCTCGGCAGGCTGGCCGTGCGCCAGGTGCGCGACGTGCTGGTGGCCTGGCGCGACGCGGACGCCGCGGCGGCGCAGCGAGTGCGCGAGCACGACGCGGTGCTCGACGACCTGTACACCGGGCTGTTCCGCGAACTGCTGACCTACATGGTCGAGGACGCGCGCTCGATCACGCCCTGCACCCACCTGCTGTTCATGGCCAAGAACATCGAGCGCATCGGCGACCATGCGACGAACATCGCCGAGAACGTCTGGTTCCTGGTCCACGGGGACGACGTCCTGCCCCCGCGGGAGAAGCGGGACGGGACGAATGCGGAAGGCGGGACCAGGGGCTAGGGGCTGGGGGCTGGGGGTACGATTGCCGGGCTGCGGGGGTGGTCCCCGTCCAATGGAGTCGACCATGAACAAGCCAGGTTCCAAGCCCGTCGCGGCCGCGCTGGGCGCCGCCATCGCCGGCCTCGCGTTGTCGGGATCCGCCTTCGCGATGCAGCCGCTCGCGCAGGGCTACATGCTGGGGGCCGCCGCGGGCGACGCCCACGACCACGCCGAGGGCAAGTGCGGCGGGGAAGGCAAGTGCGGCATGGACAAGATGGACACGGACAAGGACGGCCGCCTGTCGCAGGCCGAGTTCGCCGCAGCGCACGACGGCGACACCAGCAGGTTCGCCGCGCACGACCCCGACGGCGACGGCTTCATCAGTGCCGAGGAGATGGCCGCCCACCACGCGGCGAAGGCCGAAACCGCCGGCGACGACAAGGCCGGCATGGAAGGCAAGTGCGGCGAGGGCAAGTGCGGCGGGATGTGAACGCGTTGCCGGCCGCGGACGCGGGCCAGGGCCAGAGCCGCGGCCTCCTCCCGGCGCTGCTCGACCTGGAACGCGACGCCGTCGACTTCCTGGAATGCGCACCGGAGAACTGGATCGGGGTCGGCGGCCGGCTCGGCGCCGACCTGCGCACGCTGGGCGAGCGGTTTCCGCTCACCTGCCATGGCCTGTCGCTCTCCCTCGGCGGCCCCGGTCCGCTGGATGCCGGCTTCATCATGCAGGTGCGCGCGTTCCTGGACCGCCACCAGGTGGTCGCGTACAGCGAGCACCTGAGCTACTGCAGCGACGAGGGCCAGTTGTACGACCTGCTGCCGATGCCGTTCACGGACGACGCCGTGCACCATGTCTCCGCGCGCATCCGCGAGGCGCAGGACCGGCTGGGCCGCCGCATCGCGGTGGAGAACATCAGCTACTACGCGGCGCCCTGGCAGGCGCTGGACGAGGCGGACTTCATCCTCGCCGTGCTCGCCGAGGCGGACTGCGACCTGTTGCTGGACGTCAACAACATCGTCGTCAACGCGCACAACCACGGCTACGACTCGGCCGGGTTCCTCGCGCGCATGCCGGCCGACCGCATCACGGCGTATCACGTCGCCGGCCACTTCGACGATCCGGGCGGGCTGAAGGTGGACACCCATGGGGCGCCGGTGCGCGACGCGGCGTGGACCTTGCTCTCGCAGGCGTACGCGTTGCACGGCGTGAGGCCGACGCTGCTGGAGCGTGACTTCAACTACCCGCCGATGGCGGAACTGCTCGACGAGGTCGGCCGCATCCGCGCGCTGCAGGCCGACGCGGAGATCGCCCATGCCTGACGACCTGCTGCGCGCCCGGCAGCTCGCCTTCGCGCACCACGTGCGCGACCCGGAGGCGCATCCGCCGCCGCCGGGCATCGAGGCGCGGCGGCTGCAGGTCTACCGCGACCTGTTCCACGGCAGCCTCGCGACGCTGCTCGGCGGCAGCTTTCCGGTAATCCGCCGGACGCTCGGCGATGAACCGTGGCGCGCGCTGGTGCGTGCTTTCTACACGGGCCACCGCGCCCGCACGCCGCTGTTTACCCGGATCGCCGGCGAGTTCGTCGACTGGCTGGCCGGGCGCGATCCGGCCACGACCGGCGATCCGCCGTGGCTCGCCGAACTGGCGCATTACGAATGGATCGAACTCGCCCTCCAGGTCCAGGAAGACGATCCGTTCGTTCGCCCGCTCGCCTACGCCTGGCCGGTCCACCGCATCGGCCCGGACTACCAGCCGGCGGAACCACCACCCGCGCCGACCCTGCTCCTCGCCCGCCGCGACGCCGCCGGCGACGTGCATTTCTCGGCGCTCTCGCCGCTGGTGTTCCGCCTGCTGCAATTGCTTGAAGCCGACAGGCAACGTCCGTTCGAAGACGTGCTCGCGCAGCTCGCCGGCGAGGCCGGACGCGCAGGCGATCCGACGTTTCTCGCCGAAGGCGCCGCGATGCTGCGCCGACTCATGGACGAGGGCATCGCGCCGCGCGCGCTTTGCTAGGCTGGCCCGATGACCGAAGCCCCCCCGATCCCACCGCCCGAACCTGCACCGGACACCGCCGCGGCGCCCGCCGCGACGCCGATGGCGCGCCGGTTCCGCGGCTACCTGCCGGTCGTGGTGGACGTGGAGACCGGCGGCTTCGACTGGAACCGGAACGCGCTGCTGGAAATCGCCGCGGTGCCGATCGACCTCGACGCGAACGGGCGGTTCGTCCCGGGCCCGACGGTCAGCACGCACGTGATGCCCGCGCCCGGCACCACCATCGACCCGAAGTCGCTGGAGGTCACCGGCATCGACGTGGACCACCCCTTCCGGGCCGCGCTCGAGGAACGCCCCGCGCTCGACCACGTGTTCGCGCCGGTGCGCGCGGCATGCAAGCGCCACGGCTGCCAGCGCGCGATCCTCGTCGGCCACAACGCGCACTTCGACCTGAACTTCCTCAACGCCGCGGTGGCGCGCACCGGCCACAAGCGCAACCCGTTCCATCCCTTCAGCGTGTTCGACACGGTGACGCTCGGCGGCATCGCCTTCGGCCAGACGGTGCTCGCGCGCGCGGTGCAGGCGGCCG
>CAMLHR010000013.1 GCA_946479915.1 uncultured Lysobacter sp. | reverse complement strand
CGTCGCGCTCGCGCAGGACGCCGCCGGCGAGCGCCCGATCGAGCAACGGATGACGCCGGAGGAGTTCGCCGCCGCGGGCCTGGACAAGCTGTCGCCGCAGGAACTGGCCAACCTCAACGCCTGGCTGCAGGGCACGCTGCAGGCCGAGACCGCGCGCGCCGCGGCGGCGGCGGAAGAGAAGGTGAAGGACGACAACCGCGGCTTCTTCCATTTCGGTTCGGAAGAGGCCATCACCGCCCGGATCCAGGGCCGCTTCGACGGCTTCGGCCGCAACCGCCGCTACACGCTGGACAACGGCCAGGTGTGGAAGCAGGTGGACACCCAGCGTCTGGAGGGCGTGGAACTCGACAACCCGCAGGTCACCATCAAGCCGAGCGTCTTCGGCAACGTCTGGTTCCTGCAGGTCGAGGGCTACAACACCCGCACCAAGGTCCAGCGGGTCAAGTAGGCAGCGCCTTCAGCCGCGCGGCGAGCTTCTTCGGCGACGTGCCCCCGCGCGTCGCCAGTTCCTGCGCGAACAGCTGCACGCGCAGGCCTTCCAGTTCCCAGCGGAACGCCTGCCACCCGGCCGACGCGGCGACGCCTGCCGCGGCCGCATCGCGCAACGCATCGGTGAACGGCTTGAGCTCGAGCATCCGCGCCTGGTCGCGCATCGGGTCGCGCAACGCGCGTTCGGCGCGCAGGACGATGGCGCGCAGGTAGCGCGGGTACTCGCGCAGCGCGTCCGCCGGCACGTCGCGCAGGAAGCCCGGCGGCACCAGCGCGGCCAGTTGCGCACGCATGTCGTCGAGGTTGCCGCTGGCCCAGCCGACCAGCTTCGGATCGAGCGCGGCCCGCACCTCGGCCACCAGGCCCAGGATCGTTTCCGCCTGCCGCAGGCGCGCCGTCGCCTCCGGGAACAGGGCCTTGCCCACGCGCTCGCGCAGCGCCGCGAAGGCATCGGCGTCGCGCACCCCGGCGACCGATTCGTCGCCTGCCAGGGCCGCGAAGGCGCCCTCGACCAGGTCGCCGCGCAGGCGGTCACCGTCGCGGCGCGCATCCGGCGACGCCGCCGACTCGATCGCGGCGTACAGCAGGGCGGTCTTCGGTTGCACGGGCAGCTGGCGCCGCGCCTGGCGCAGGCGGTCCTGCAGCGCGAGGTGCAGCAGGCGGCGCACGCCACCCGGATGCGCCGCGGCGGCGACCGCCGGATCGGCATGCACGCGAAGCGCGGCGCTGTCGCCCTCGTCGTGCAGCGCGGGGAACGCGGGCACGCCGCCCGCTCCGGGCACGCTGGCCGGGATCGGCTGCGCCGGGAACGCGAGCAGGCCGGTGGCGCCCAGGCCTTCCGCCGCGCGCGCCGCGAAGGCCTTCGCGGCACGGTCGCCGAACCTTGCGCGCAGGTCGGCGAGGTCCCGCGACTCGGCGAGCACGGTGCGTCCGTCGCGATCGAGCAGGCGCAGGTTCGCCTGCAGGTGCGGCTCGAGCGCTGCCGGGTCGAATTCGGTCGGCGGCAGCGGAACGCCGGTCGCCTTGTGCAGGAAGCGCGCGAGCGTGCCCTCGATGGCGTCGGGCCCAGGTTGCGGCCACGCCTCGGCGAACGCCCGCGCGAAGTCGGGCGCCGGCACGAAGTTGCGGCGCAGCGCCTTGGGCAACGACCGGATCAGCGCCGTGGCCTTGTCCGCGACGAACCCGGGCGCCAGCCAGCCGAGCCTTGCCGGGTCTAGCGCGTTGAGCAGGTGCAACGGCACCGTCACCGTCATCCCGTCGTCCGGCGCGCCGGGGTCGAACCGGTAGGCCACCGGCAGGCGCGCCTCGCCGAGCGGGAGGAACGCAGGGAAACGCGCCGCGTCGCTCTCGTCGCCCACGAGCAGGTCGTCGCGACGCCACTCCAGCGCCTTGCGCTGCGCGGCGTCCAGCTTCGCGTACCAGGCGTCCAGCGCCCGCGTGTCGTGCACGTGCGGCGGCAGGTGATCGAGGTACCACTGGGCCTGCCACGCCTCGTCCACCACCAGCCCCGCGCGGCGCTGGCGTGCCTCCTCCTGCTTCGCGTCCGCGAGGGTGGCGAGGTTGCGCGCGACGAACGGGCTGCGCGTGTCGATCTCGCCCGTCACCAGGGCATCGCGCGCGAAGATGGCCCGGGCCTCCTCCGGGTACAGCGCGCCATAGTCCACCGGCCGCTTCGGCGCCAGCACGAGGCCGAAGAGCGAGACCTGTTCGCTGCCGATCACCCGGCCCTGCGATCGGGCCCAGCGCGGGTCGTGGTGCCGTCGCGCCAGCAGGTGCGGCAGTTCCGCGATCGCCCAGTCGGGCTCGATCGCGGCGTTGACCAGGCCCCACACCTGCTCGGTGTCGAGCAGCGTCGCCGACAGCACCCAGGGCGGCGGCTTGCGTGCCAGCGGCGACCCGGGGAACAGCTTGAACTTGCGGCCGCGCGGGCCGTCGTAGACGCCACGGTCGCCGCGATGGCCGACGTGCGTCGGCAGCCCGGCGATCAGCGCGCGGTGCAGACGGGCATACGGACGGTCCCTGCCGCCCGCGCCCGCGTCGTCGCCGGCCAGCAGCTTCAGTTGCCGGTGCAGTTCGCGCCACTCGCGCAGCCGCAGGAACCCCAGGAAGTGCTCCGCGGCCCACTTGCGGAGTTGCGACTGCGAGAGCGCCTCGTGCGCCGTCCGGTAGGCGTCCCACAGCTTGAGGATGCCGGCGAACTCGGACTTCGGGTCCGCGAACCGGGCGTGCGCGTTGTCCGCTTCCGCGCGCTGGTCGGCCGGCCGTTCGCGCGGGTCCTGGATGCCGAGGAACGACGCGACCACGAGCATCTCGCGCAGGCAGCCGTGCGCGCGCGCCGCGACCAGCATCCTTGCCAGCTTGACGTCCACCGGCAGCCGCGCCATCCGGCGTCCGACCTCCGTGAGGCGCCGGTCGACGTCCACCGCGCCCAGCTCGGCGAGCGTCTGCCAGCCGTCCGCGATCGCGCGGGGGTCCGGTGGCTCGAGGAACGGGAACGCGTCGATCCGTCCCAGCTTCAGCGCAAGCATCCGCAGGATCACGCCGCCCAGCGCCGCGCGCCGGATCTCCGGATCGGTGAAGCGCGGCCGCGACGCGAAGTCGGCTTCCGAATACAGGCGGAAGCAGGTGCCTGGCGCGATGCGCCCGCAGCGGCCCTTGCGCTGGTCGGCGCTGGCCTGGCTGATCGGCTCAACGTGCAGCCGGTCCAGCTTGCTGCGCGGGCTGTAGCGCTTCACGCGGGCCAGCCCCGGATCGACCACGTAGTGGATCCGCGGGACCGTCAGCGAGGTTTCCGCCACGTTCGTCGCCAGCACGATGCGCCGTTTCGGGCCGGGGTTGAACACGCGGTCCTGGTCGCGCGCGGACAACCGCGCGTACAGCGGCAGGACCTCGGTGTGGCGGTACTTCCGGTGCTCGAGCGCGCGGTGCGCGTCGCGGATCTCGCGTTCGCCCGGGAGGAACACGAGCGTGTCCCCGCCGTGGCGGTCGCGCGCGATCTCGTCGCACGCGGCGACGATGCCGTCGAGCACCGAGGCGCTGCCGTCCCCGTCGTCCAGCGCCTCGAGCGGGCGGTACGCGACCTCGACCGGATGGCCCCGGCCCTCGACCTCGACCACCGGCGCGCCGTCGAAGTGCGCGGAGAAGCGCTCGGTGTCGATCGTGGCGGAGGTGACCAGGACCTTGAGGTCGCGCCGCCGTCGCAGGAGCTGCTTGAGGTAGCCGAGCAGGAAGTCGATGTTGAGGCTGCGCTCGTGCGCCTCGTCCACGATGATCGTGTCGTAGCGCGACAGCCGGCGGTCGGCCTGGATCTCGGCGAGCAGGATGCCGTCGGTCATGAACTTGATCGCGGTGTGGTCCGCGACCTGCTCGTTGAAACGCACCTGGAACCCGACCAGCCCGCCGAGCGGCACCTGCAGTTCCTCGGCCACCCGGCGCGCGACCGTGCGCGCCGCGATGCGCCTGGGTTGCGTGCAGCCGATCATCCCGGCCACGCCGCGACCGGCGGCCAGGCACAGCTTGGGCAACTGCGTCGTCTTCCCCGAACCGGTCTCGCCCGCCACCACCACGACCTGGTGTTCACGCAGCAACGCGACAATGCGGTCGGCCTGCGCGGCGATCGGCAGCGACGGATCCACACGGGCATGGTCCACGCGGAACTGGGGCGACGCCGGGGCGGGGGTTTCGATAGGTTCCATCGATCGGTTCGAGCGGGACAATCCATTTCAAATGAAGGCGCGCGCGACGTATTGTCGCTGCAACCCCACGGGAAGGAGAGTGCAGATGGCCAGGAAACAAGCCAGCAAGGCGAGCCGCAAGGCCGCGACCCGAGGCGCGCCGCGTAATCGCCCGGCCGCCTCGCCCGCCGCCGGCTCGACCGCGCCCGCGATCGACATCGGCATCAAGGACGCCGACCGCCGCCGGATCGCGGAAGGCCTGTCGGGCTTCCTCGCCGACAGCTTCACCCTGTACCTGAAGACCCACAACTTCCACTGGAACGTCACCGGCCCGATGTTCAACGCGCTGCACGTGATGTTCGAGGCGCAGTACACCGAGCAATGGGGCGCGCTGGACGAGATCGCCGAGCGCATCCGCGCCCTGGGGTTCAACGCCCCGGGCTCCTATGCGGAGTTCATCCGGCTGTCGTCGATCACCGAGGAACCGGGCCTGGAGGACGCGGCCGACTGGCGCGAGATGGTGCGCCAGCTCGTGGTCGGCAACGAGGCGGTGTGCCGCACCGCCCGCCGCGTGCTTGACACCGCCGAGAAAGGCAACGACGACCCGACCGTGGACCTGATGACCCAGCGGCTGCAGACCCACGAGAAGTACGCCTGGATGCTGCGGTCGCTGCTGCAGTAACCGGCGCGGGGGTTACTCCACCCGCACCTGGAACTCGAGGGTGAACTGCGCGTCGCCGGGCGCGAACACGCCCTTGGGATTGATCCGGATGTCGGTGACGTCCGGATCGAATCCGTCCGCGTCCGGGAGCGGCTCGTAGGTCCAGTTCGCGCCGTTGTCGTCCGAGAACTGCACGTCGTCCGCCTGGCTCGCCAGCGAGGTGAACCCGTAGGACAGCCCGCTGGCGCCGGCAGTGAACCGGACCGGTCCCGACCCGGGCCCGTCGATGTCGGCGACCCTGAGCGCGACGCCCGCAGGGATCGGGTCGGTGAGCACCACGCTGTCGGCGTCCACCGCGGTATCCGCCGGGTTGGCGATGACGATCTCGTACTCGACGACCGCGCCCGGGATCGCCTTCGGATTGACGCCCTCGTTGATCGGGTCGGAGACGACCGTGCTGAACTTGACGATCGTGAGGGGCACAGAGAGGCTGTTGCTCCAGGTGCAGGTCACCGAACTGTCGGTGGGCATCTGGAAGCCCCGCGACAGGCCCGACCCGGTCAGCGGAAGCGCGGCGTCGTCGCGGTCCCGCGTGCAGGCCAGCGCCACCGGGTAGTTCGACGGGCTGCCGGTCGTGAACGACTCGGCCAGCCCGACCTCGGCGCCCGCCAGGCCCGCCGCCGTGGCCGGGGCCAGCGTCGACGGCGCCGTCGAACTGCCGGCGACCGCATCGAGCGCGCCCGTGATCGCCAGCGACACCGCATCCGCGTTCGGCGTGTCCCACTCGGCGCCCAGCGTGATCGCGCCGCGCAGCGCGAAGCCGCCCGCGCCGTCGTCGCTGATCGTGCCCTCGGTGCCTTCGTGTGCCGTCACCGTCGCCGTCCACGCGCCGATGTCCGCCTGTGCCGGCACCGCGAACCCGTACTCGAACGTCCGGCTCGAGGCCGTCGTCGACACCGGCGTCATGGCCTGCGCCGCGACGACGACCGTCCCGTCCGGATCGGTGATCGTGATGTCCGCGCCGCTGACGTCCGCGCTGCCGAACGGGTCGCTGGCGACGGCGCGGAGCCAGACGGTGTCGCCATGCACGTAGTACGCCTGCGTCGTCGTGGCGGCCTGGTCGGCATAGGCCGAGACGCTGTCCACGTTGACGATGGTGCTGGTCGGGAAGCTGATCGTGCTGCGGTCGCCGTTGAACTGGTAGACCCGGAGGTGCTTGTTGCCGTTGGCCGTGTTCACCAGGCGCAGCGTGAGCACGTCGCCGGGTTGCAGCGTGTAGTCGGACGCGAGGTTGATCGTGAACAGCTGCTGGACCACGCTGCCGGTGTTGATCGCCTGCGACCCGCTCGCGCCGATCAGCGTCCCGCCGACGCCGTCGCGCAGTTCGGCGCTGACCTGGGCCTGCCCGCTCGTGGTGACGGCCAGCTCCACGGCGATGGTGCCGGCGCTGAGCACGAGGGTTTCGCCGGCCGGGATCGCGGGCGACAGCACCCAGTCCCCGCTGCCGCCGGCCGAGACCTGCACGCCGCCGGTGTTCGCCGCGGGCTGCGGCGTGCGGGTGAGGGTCATCGCGTCGTACAGGTAGAGGATCTTGTTGCCGGCCCCGGCCAGCTGGGATGGCGACACCACCACCGTGGGCGCGGTCACCGGGGTCGGGGTCCCGCCCGGGTCGGTCACGGTCGCGGTGTTGTCGATGGTGTCGCCGGGCGTCGCCCCCGCGCCGACGACGACGTCGAACACCACGGCCACGCTGCCGTTCGCGGGGACGTCGATGCCGGACACGTCCAGGAAGCCCGTCCCGTTCGCGCCACCGCCGCCCGACGCATCCACCGCGCCGCCCGGGATGGAAAACACGCTGAACCCGGTCACGCCGGCGGGGATGTCGTCGGTGACGCCCGCGTCGGTGGCCGCGGCCCCTCCCGTCTCGACCAGGGTGATGGTGTAGCGCAGCGTGTCGCCCGGATCCGCATCGCCGCCGTTGATGTCGACCACGGTCTTGGTGGACGTCGACAGGTCGGGGTGCCGGATCGTGGTCGTGTCCGTGTTGCTCGGTTGCGGCACGCCGCTGTTGACGGCGGCGTGGGCGATCTGGGCGACGTTGTCCAGCGAGGCCGGCGCCGTCGGCGAGACCGCGACCGTGAGCGTCAGGGTCGGCAGGTCGGCATCCGCCGCGATCGCGTCGTTGCTCGTGCAGGTCACGTCCTGCCCCACCGCGCCGCAGGTCCAGCCGCTGCCGGTCGCGGAGACGTAGGACAGCCCCGCGGGCAGCGTGTCGGTGACGGTCGTCTGGCCGGTCAGCGGCGCGCCGTTGTTGTGGACGACGAGCGCATAGCTGCCCTGCTGCCCCGCGGTGAAGTCGCCGGCGTGGGACTTGGCGAGCGTGAGTTCCGCCAGGCCCACCGTCAGCGGCGCGGTCGCCGTGTGGGTCACCAGGCCCTCCGTGCCCTCGTGGCCGGTCACGCTGAGGTTCCAGATGCCGGTCACCGCGCCCGCCGGGAGCGTGTAGGCGTACTCGAACGTCCGCGTCGCCCCGGACAGGGCGACCGGCGTCATCACCCCGTCGGTCAGCCGGACAACCCCGTCGGCGTCGGTGATCGTCACGGTCGCGGCGCTGACGTCGGCGCCGCCGAACGGGTCGCTGATGACCGCGCGGATGTAGACCACGTCGTTGCCGGCGTTCACCGCGCGGGTCGTCGTCGCCGGCCACGCCGCCGCATAGGTGTCGACCTCGTCCACGTTGATCACGGTCGCGGTGGTGACGCTGACCAGGCTGCTCTTGTCCGGGACGACGGTGCCGGTGTCCACCCACTGGCCGAACCCCACCGTCTGGTTCGCGCCGGCGGTCGCGTTGACCACGCGCAGCACCAGCGTGTCGCCCGGCGCGAGCGACCCGGCCCCGCCCAGCGTCGGCACCGTGATCGTGAACTGCTGCCGCGTGAGCGTCGTCGTGTTGAAGCTCACCTGGTTGCTGTTGGCGCCGACCTGCTGGACGCCGTTCTTCAGCAGCTGGACGTACACCGTGCGCTGGGTGTTGGTCGTGTCGCCGGTGCGCTGCAGCCAGAGGAAGACGTCGACGTCGCTGCCGGGCGTGAGCACCAGCGGGCCGGAGACGGCGCCGAGGGTGAACGACTGGCTCCCGTTCGCCGCGATGTTCAGCGTGCCGGCCGCGGCGTGCGGCACCCGCGTCAGCGTCTGGTTGGCGTAGGCGTACAGGTACTTGTTGCCGCTGGCGGGCTGCTGCGAGGCAGAAACGACGACCGTGGGTGCCGAAGGCGTGGCCCCCGGCCCCGCCGGGTTGGTGACGGTCGCGGTGTTGGCGATCTCCAGTCCCGCCCCGGCGAACTGCGAGACGGTCGCATCGAACACGATGGCGCAGGTTGCATTCGCGGCCAGCGAGATCCCGGAGCGCGACAGCAGGCTCGACGTCGACGCATCGGTGCCGGTGCAGGTGGTCAGGCCCGCGTTGACGGCGAAGTTCTCGAGGTTGCCGGTGATGGTGTCCGAGACCGAGACGTTGCTGGCCGCGACCCCCGCGCTTTCCTTGAGCGTGATGGTGTAGCGCAATGCGTCGCCCGGCTCCGCGTCGCCGCCATTGAGGTCCTGCACCGCCTTGGTCGAGGTGGACAGGTCCGGATGCAGGATCGTGGCCGAGTCGGTGTTGCCGTCGGTCATGAAGCCGCCGCCGATCGTGCTGTTGCCGACGGACGCCTTGTTGTCGACGCTGGTCCCCATGTTGCCGGCGACGGCCACGGTCAGCGTGATCGGCGCCATGCTGCTGTTGCCGGGGATGCTGGCCGTGCTGGTGCAGGTCACCACCTGGCCGGCGGCGCCGCAGGTCCAGTTGGTGCCCGTCCCCGACACGTAGGTCAGGCCGGTGGCCAGGGTGTCCTTCACCGTGGTCGTCCCGGACACCGTCCCGGAGCCGGTGTTGCCCACCAGCAGCGTGTACACGCCGTTCGTCCCGGCGATGAAGTCGCCGCTGTGCGACTTGGCGACCGAGAGCGCGTCCGGCTGCAGGGTGAAGATGCCGTTGCGCGCGTGCGTGACGGCCGGCGTCTCGGTACCCTCGATGCCGGTCACGGCCGCGACCCAGTTCCCGTACGGCGGGCTGGCGGGAAGGACGTAGGCGTACTCGAAGACCCGGCTGGCCGACTGCCCCGCCGCGTTCGTCGGGTTGGTGGCCGGCGACATCGCCTGGTCGTTCACGCGCACCGTCCCGTCCGGATCGGTGAAGGTCAGGCGCGCGCCGGACACGTCGTAGCCGCCGAACGGATCGGAAACGCTGGCGCGGATGTAGACCGTCTCGCCCGCGGCCCAGGTGGTCTTCTGCGTGGTCCCCGGATAGGCGGTCGAATAGAACGCCACCGAGTCCACGTTGACCACGCTGTTGGAACTGAACGTGATCGTGCTCCTGCCCAGCGTCGCGTCGCGCTGGTGGATGTAGATGTCGCGCCCGTTGCCGCCGCTGTTGGACAGCCGCAGGCCGAGCGTGCCCCCCGACGCGACCGTCGTCGCCGGGATCGTGATGCTGAAGGTGTAGGAAGCCAGGCCGGAGCTGATCGACCAGGACGTCGGGTTGCTGGACTGTCCGGCGATCTGCGTGCCGGAATTGAGCAGCACCGCCGACAGGTTGCGACCGGGACCGTTGGAGCGATCCGCCAGGACGCGCACCGTCACGGTCTGGGCGGGCAGCGACAGCGATTTCCCGGCCGGGAGCGCCTGGGTGAGCGTCCAGGTCTGCGAGCCGCCACCGGCGATCGTCACCGGCGTGGTCGTGTTCGGCGCCTGCGGCGTGCGGGTCAGCTGCAGGTTGTCGTAGAGGTAGAGCACCTTGTTGCCGGTCGCCGGCCCCTGCGACGCCGCGATGGTGGTGTCGACCGAGGGCGTCGCGCCCGTACCGCTCGCACTGGTGATGGTGGCCGTGTTGGTGATCGTCTCGCCCGCGGCAGCCGTGCCCGAGATCGTCACGTCGAACACGATGCTGGCGGTGCCGCCCGCCGCGACCGTGATCCCGGTGACCTTCACCTGGCCGGTGCCGTTGGCGCCGCCGCTGCCCACGGACAGGTTGGTGGACCCCGCCGGCGTGCTGACAACCGAAAGGCTGCCGACCTTCGCGGGCAGGTCGTCCACCACGGAGACGCCGGTCGCGGCGATCCCCTGCCCGCCCGTCTCGTTGAGCGTGATCGTGTAGCGCAGCACGTCGCCGGGATTGGCGTCGCCCCCGTTGAGGTCGGTGACGGTCTTCGTCGACGTGGACAGGTTCGACTTCAGCACCGTCACCGTGTCGGTCGCGGTCTGGTTCCCGCCCGTGCCGTCGAACATCGGGTGCGACACCGCGGCGGTGTTCTGGATCGACGAGGCGGCGCCGGCCCCCACCGCCACGGTGAGGGTCAGGGTCGGCAGGTCGGCGCCGATCGCGACGCTGGTCGAACTGTGGTGGCAGGTGACCACCTGCCCGACCGCGGCGCAGGACCAGCCGGTGCCCGTGCCGGAGACGAAGGACAGGCCGGCGGGCAGCGTGTCGGTGACCGTGGTCGTGCCCGTTGCGATTTCCGGGCCGTAGTTGTGGACGCCGATGCTGAAGGTGCCGTTCTGCCCGGCGGTGAAGTCGCCGGCGTGGGTCTTGGTGATGCCCAGGTCGGCGACCGGCGTGTTGGTCGTGCTGATGACCTGCGCCGTCAGCAGCACGAGGTCGTTGCCGGAGCTGTACTGGAGCGTCGCGCCGGTCTGCCCCTCGTACAGGAAGGACGTGACGTCGTAGGTGTCGATGTCGGCGCCCCAGGACGTGGTGGCGCAGGCGCCCGAGGGCGCGCCCACGGTGGAGTTGTAGAGGTTGTTGGCGAGGTCGCAGCCCGTGTTGATGAGCGGGAACCCGTCGAAGCTCAGCGCCTCGTCGAACCCGTCGAGGGTGAACGAGGACGCCGTGTCCGGGTCGCCTTCCCAGGTGATCGTGGTGACCTTGCCATCGAGCAGGTCGGGCACGCGGAATCCCGACTGGGTCGTGGTCACGGAGCTGCCGCGGAAGTACTGGAGGCCGTCGTAGACGCGCGTGAAGCGGTAGTTCTCGGATGGATTGGTGTAGACCACCACCAGCGCCCAGCCGGCGACCACGGCCTGCGGCGCGCAGAAGTCCGCGTCCGGGTTCCCGGCGAAGTCGTCGGTCGTAGCGACCGTCAGCCCGCCGAACGTGTACGTGCCGTTGCCGGTCACCAGCGACGTGACGTCCTCGAAGCCGCCGAAGTAGTCGAGGTCGTAGGTGCCGGCCACCGTGAAGTTGTCGGTGAAGACTTCGTCCGCGGTCACGGCGTTGCCGTTGAACGTCACCTGCGTGTCGGGCGTGGGACCGGAACCGCCCCAGTAGAGGTAGGCGGCCGCGATGGTGGATCCGCCCGGGATCGACGAGATCGTCGCGGAACTGCTGCCGCCGACGAGACACGCGTTGCCTGTGTTGGCCTGCGTGCGGAGGGTGTTGCCGGTGACGGTGTAGTTGTGGGTGCCCGCGAACGTCCCGCGGGGCGTGGCGTTGTCGAACGCGGCGCGTGCGCCGGGCGCGGCCAGCAGCGAGGCGACCGCCCCGATCACGAGCCACCAGGGGCGCGCGCGCGCGTTCACTCGGCGGCCCCCGACGCCAGCCCGAGCGTCTGCTGGTCGAACTTGAAGCGCAGCATCAGGTACGGGCCCTGCGCGGTGTAGTGCATGGCCTGGAAGTCGCGGTCGTCGAACCCGACGACGTTATAGCCGAGGCTGAACCATGCGTTCGTGAACGGGACGAACCCCAGGCTCGGGCCGAACGCGTACGACACCTCGCCCTCGTCCCAGGCGTGGCGCACGCTGGCGCGCAGGCCGACGTCGAACTTCTCCGACAGGTCATGGCGCCAGTCGACGCCGAGGATGTCGGTGTAGCCGGAATAGTCTTCGTCGTCGTAGGCGTCGAACACGTACTTGGAACCGTAGTACAGCGACAGCTGGCTGTGCTGCGCGACGTCGAACAGGTTGCCGCGGCGATCCTCGCGCGTCCACGGGTCGCCGACGAAGTTGAGCACCAGGTTGTTCACCAGGCGCATGGAGCGCGCATCGCCCGCCACCGCGAGCGTGTCCTGGCCGACGACCGGCGTGCCCGCGCCGCGATCGAGCTCGTCGAGCCGGAACTCCAGGCGGTCCAGCAGGGACCAGCGGCTGCCGAGCGGGCGCCAGGCCCACGACAGCATCGCGCTCGCCAGCAGGCCCTGCGAGCCGTCGGCGTTGTCGACCGCGAACGCCTGCGCGTTGGCGCCGAACGCGACGCCGTCCCGCGCCTGCCGCAGGAAGCCCGTGCTGAACCCGTCGCGGTCGGCCCGCTCGCCGTCGCGGTGCTCGAGGCGTCCGGTCCACGACCACAGCTCGCTGCGGTAGGTCGCGCCACCGG
>CAMLHR010000012.1 GCA_946479915.1 uncultured Lysobacter sp. | reverse complement strand
GGAGCGAGCGCCGCGGCCGCCTGCATCGCGCGCGGGTCCACGAGGCGGTCGCGGCGACCGGCCAGCCACAGGCTCGGCACCCGCAGCGACGGCAGCAGCGGTCGCAGGTCGCTGCGTTCCAGCACGTCGAGGCCGTCGGCCAGCACCGACGGATCGGGTTCGCCGCGCGCAAGCACTTCGGCGCGCAAGGCGCGGATCTCCTCGCGCGCGTGGTCGGAGCCGAACGCCTCGAGCGCGATGAAGCGGTCGAGCGTGCCGGCGTAGTCGCCGCGCAGGCCGGCGGCGAAGTCGCGGAAGATCTCCGCGGAGACGGCGTGGCGCCACCCGTCCGCGCGCACGAAGCACGGGCTCGCGCACAGCATCAGCAGGGCAGGCACGCGCTCCGGCCACGCGGCGGCCGCCTGCAGCGCGACCAGCCCGCCGAGCGACCAGCCGAGCCAGGGCGCAACGGGCACGGCGCCTGCCACCGCGCGTGCGCAGGCGTCCAGCGCCAGCGGCACGTCGCACGCGCGGCTCCCGCCATGGCCGGGCAGGTCGACGACATGCAGGGTGAAGTCCTCGCGCAGTCGCGCCACCAGCGGCGCGAACACGCCGCCGTGCATCGCCCAGCCGTGCAGCAGCACCAGCGGCGGGCCCCGGCCCGCGACCTCGACGTGCAGTCCGCTCACGGGCTGGCCGCGTAGCCGCGCGCGACCGCGTCGCGCGCCCAGCGCAACGCCTCGAGCAGGCCGTCCACTTCCTCCGCGCCGTGCAGCGCGGACAGCGTGATGCGGAGCCGGGCGCCGCCTTCCGGCACCGTCGGCGGGCGGATCGCGGCGACCCAGTAGCCCTGTTCCTCGAGTGCCCGCGACATCGCGAGCACGGCGCGGTCGTCGCCGACCACCAGCGGCTGGATCGGCGTCTCCGACGGCAACAGTTCGAAGCCGGCCGCGCGCGCGCCCTGGCGCAGGCGGTCGGCCAGCACCTTCAGCTTCTCGCGGCGCCAGTGGTCGCGCCGCGCGAGCTTCACCGCCTCGAGCGCCGCGGCGGCCAGCGGCGGCGGCATCGCGGTGCTGTACACGTAGGGCCGCGCCGTCTCGGCGAGGTGGTCGACGAGGTCGGCCTCGCCCGCCACGACCGCGCCGTGCGCGGCCAGGGCCTTGCCCAGCGTGGCCAGCCGCAGCGGCACCTGCGCGACGTCGAGGCGGCACGCGGCGACGCTGCCGCGCCCGTCGGGGCCGACCACGCCGACGCCGTGCGCGTCGTCCACGTACAGCAGCGCCTTCTGCACGCGCGCGACCAGGGCGAGTTCGCGCAGCGGGGCCAGGTCGCCGTCCATGCTGAAGACACCGTCGGTGGCCAGCACCGCGGCGCCGGTCGGCAGGCTGCGCAACTGGCGCACGGCGCCCTCGGGGTCGGCGTGCGGGTAGCGGCGCAGCCGGCAGCCGGCCAGGCGCGCGGCGTCGAGCAGGCTGGCGTGGTTCAGCCGGTCCTGCACGCAGGCGTCGTCCTCGCGCAGCAGCGACTGCAGCACCGCGAGGTTGGCCATGAACCCGCTGCCGAACAGCAGCGCGCGGGGCACCTGCAACCAGTCGGCGAGTTCGCGCTCGAGCGCCTCGTGCACCGCGTGGTGCCCGCACACCAGCGGCGAGGCGAGCCCGCCGGTCCCGTCCTGCGCGGCGCTGTCCTGCAGCGCGCCGACGACGCTGAAGTGCTGCGACAGGCCGAGGTAGTCGTTGCCGCAGAAGTCCAGCAGCCAGCGTCCGTCCACTTCCAGCCGGCAGCCGTCGCGCCGGGTGACGGTGCGGCGCAGGCGGCGGCGCGCGGCGTCGTCGCGTTGCGTCCGCAGCGTGGCGATGCGCTCGCGCGGATCCGGGCGCTGCATGCGTCGGGTCAGGCGGCGTCTGCGATCGACGCGTGCACGGTGCCGCCGCAGGCGTCCGCGCCGGCGTCGGCGACGGGCATCGGCACGAGGCCCAGGCGCTCGAACAGCGCCTGGTCCTTCGCGACATCGGGATTGCCCGTGGTCAGCAGCTTCTCGCCGTGGAAGATCGAGTTGGCGCCGGCGGCGAAGCACAGCGCCTGCAGTTCGTCGCTCATCGTCTCGCGCCCGGCGGACAGCCGCACCATCGACCGCGGCATCATCAGGCGGGCGACCGCGATCGTGCGCACGAACTCGAACGGGTCGAGTTCCGCGGTGCCCTCCAGCGGCGTGCCCGCCACCCGCACCAGGCGGTTGATCGGCACCGAATCCGGATGCGCCGGCAGGTTGGCCAGCGCCTGCAGCAGGCCGGCGCGCTGGTCGCGCGACTCGCCCATGCCGACGATGCCGCCGCAGCAGGTCTTCATGCCGGCGTCGCGCACGTGGCCCAGCGTGTGCAGGCGGTCCTGGTACTCGCGGGTGTGGATGACCTCGCCGTAGAACTCCGGCGCGGTGTCCAGGTTGTGGTTGTAGTAGTCGAGCCCGGCATCCCTGAGCGCATGCGCCTGGGTGTCGCTGAGCATGCCGAGGGTGGCGCAGGTCTCCAGGCCGAGCGCCTTCACCTCGCGGATCATCGCGGCCACCTTCGGGATGTCGCGGTCCTTGGGCGAGCGCCACGCGGCGCCCATGCAGAAGCGCGAGGCGCCGGCGGCCTTCGCCTGGCGCGCCTTTTCGACGACCGCCTCGGTCGACATGAGCTTCGTGGCGTCCACGCCCGTGTGGTAGCGCGCGGCCTGCGGGCAATAGCCGCAGTCCTCGGGGCAGCCGCCGGTCTTCACCGACAGCAGCGTCGAGACCTGGACCTGGGTCGGGTCGAAGTGCTGCCGGTGGGCGGTGCCCGCCCGGTGCAGGAGCTCGGTGAACGGCAGCGCGAAGAGGTCCAGGACCTCGTCGCGGGTCCAGTCGTGGCGCAGGCTGACCGGTGGCATGGGCGATCCCCGACGGAGTTGGCGTGGCAAGCCGGGCAGTCTGGAAACCATGCCGGGGCCTGTCAACCAGATCCACGTCCGCCGGGTTGACGGGGCCCTGGCCCGGCTCGGCCGCGACCTCTGGCCGGCGCGCTGCCTGCTGTGCAGCGCCGGCGGGGCCCGCGGCCACGACCTCTGCGTCGCCTGCGCGGCGTCCCTCCCCTGGGCCAGGCTGGCCTGCCCCCGTTGCGCGTTGCCGCTGTCCTCGCCCGCGTCCGCGTGCGGCCGTTGCCTGCGGAAGGCGCCGCTGCTCGACGCGGTCCATGCCGCCTTCGCCTACCGGCCGCCGGTCGACCGGCTGCTGCCGCGGCTGAAGTTCCACGGCGACCTGGCGGCGGGGCGGCTGCTGGCGGGCGCGATGGCGGTGGCGCTCGCGGACGTGGCCCGGCCGGGCGCGCTGCTGCCCATCCCGCTGGCGCTCGCCCGGCTCCGGCAGCGGGGTTACGACCAGGCCCTGGAACTGGCCCGGCCGCTGGCCCGCGCGCTGGGGCTGCCGGTCCTCGCCGAGGGCTTGCGACGGATCCGCGACACCGAGCCCCAGTCGCGGCTGGACGCCGTCGGGCGGCGCCGGAACCTCCGCGGGGCGTTCGCCGCGTGGCCCGGCGCCCCGCTCCCGGCACACGTGGCGCTGGTGGACGACGTCATGACCACGGGCGCCACCCTGCACGCGGCGGCCCTGGCCCTGCGCCGGGCCGGCGTCGCCCGGGTGGATGCGTGGGTGTGCGCGCGGGTCGCCTGAGCTACCAGCCGTACGCGATGGCGATGCCGGCGAAGACCGCCAGCCCGACCCAGTGGTTGGACAGGAACGCGCGGAAGCACCCGTCGCGGTCGCGCTGGCGTCCCAGCACGAACTGCCATGCGACCAGCAACGTTGCCGCGCCCAGACCCCACCAGTAGGCGCCGTCCAGTCCGGCGCGACGCCCCACCAGCACCAGCGCGGCCAGGAACAGCGCGAACAGCACGGCCAACGCCACCAGGTCGAGGTCGCCGAACAGGATCGCGGTGGACTTCGCGCCGGCGCGCAGGTCGTCGTCGCGGTCCACCATCGCGTACCAGGTGTCGTACGCCGTCGCCCAGAAGATGTTCGCCACGTACAGCACCCAGGCGATCGCCGGCACGTCGCCTCGCACCGCGGCGAACGCCATCGGGATGCCCCAGCCGAACGCCACCCCCAGGTACACCTGCGGCAGGTAGGTGTGCCGCTTCAGGTACGGATAGGTCATCGCCAGCACCAGCCCGACCACGCTCAGCCACAGGGTCAGGGTGTTGAGGGTGAGCACCAGGGCGAAGGCGACCAGCATCAGCACCGCGAACACCGCCAGCGCCTCGCGGCCGGACACGGCGCCGGTCGCGAGCGGGCGGCCGCGCGTGCGCGCCACCAGCGGATCGAGCCAGCGGTCGGCGTAGTCGTTGATCACGCAGCCGGCCGAACGCGTCAGCCAGACGCCCGCCGTGAACACGACCAGCGGCCACCAGGGCGGCACGCCCTCGGCCGCGATCCACAGGCCCCACCAGGTCGGCCACAGCAGCAGGAGCCAACCGATCGGCCGGTCGCCGCGCACCAGTTGCCAGTACAGGCGCAGGCGCGCGCGCCAGGCGGGTTCGATGGCCGTGGAATGGCGTGACATGGGCAGGGAAGCTTACCCCGCGAACGTTTCCGGCCCTGCGGCCGTGTGCGACAATGCGCGCCCAGCGGCGTGCCGAGGCGCCCGCGGCGGCACGCGCCCGTAGCTCAGCCGGATAGAGTAGTGGCTTCCGAAGCCATTGGTCGGGGGTTCGAATCCCTCCGGGCGCGCCAAACTCGTTTCGTTGCGGCAAGGCCGCGTGCAAGGGTGGATCGTGCGGAATTACGACCTGGACTTCCTCAAGAAATTCTCGATGGTGATCGGCTTCCTGGCGCTGGTGACCATCGGCCTGATCCTGCTCGCGCACCATTTCAACGGCGTGCTGCCGAAGGAAGAGCCGCCGTCGGTGACGGCGCGCACCGAGGCGCGCATCGCGCCGGTCGGCGCGGTCTACGCCGGTGCCACCGGTGCCGCCGCGCAGGCGGCCGCCGCCGCGGCCGCGGCCGAAGCGGCGGCTTCGCAGGTCGCCTACGGCGGCACGCTCGACGGTTCGGTGATCTACCAGAACCTCTGCGGCGGCTGCCACACCGCCGGCGTCGGCGGCGCGCCCAAGCTGGTGAGCACCGAGTGGTCGGCCCGCATCGCCCAGGGCATGGACGTGCTGCACCAGCACGCGATCGAGGGCTACCAGGGCCAGTCCGGCTTCATGCCGCCGAAGGGCGGCAACCCGGCGCTGACCGACGAGCAGGTCGTCGCCACCGTCGACTGGATGGTCGGCAACCTGCAATAGACGACGCGGGGACTATCATCCCCGTCATGCCCCAGCCTTCCTTCCCAACGCCCGAGGTCGCGGCCGATCCCGACGCGCCCTCGCTGATGCTCGAGGGCCCGGCCGGCGCGATCGAGGCCGTGGTCGAGTACCCGGAAGGCGCTCCCCGCCCGGTCGTCGCGGTGCTGTGCCACCCGCTGCCGACCGAAGGCGGGACGATGCACAACAAGGTGGTCACGATGTCCGCCCGCGCGCTGCGCCAGTGCGGGGCGACGACCGTGCGCTTCAACTTCCGCGGCATCGGCGAATCCGACGGCGAGTTCGACGACGGCCGCGGCGAGCTGGAGGACCTGCGCGCCGTGGTCGCCTGGGTGCGCGAGCAGCGCCCGGAGCACCAGCTCTGGCTGTTCGGCTTCAGCTTCGGTGCCTATGTCTCGCTGCGCGGCGCCGTCGAGCTGGCCGCCGACGCGGTGATCTCGGTCGCGCCACCGGTCGGCCGCAGCTGGGACTTCTCCGCGATCCAGCCGCCGGCGGTGCCGTGGCTGGTCGTGCAGGGCGACGCCGACGAGGTGGTGGACGCCGAGGCGGTCGCCGCGTGGGTCGACAAGATGCCGGACCCGCCCGAGCTGGTGCGCATGCCGGAGGCCGGCCACTTCTTCCACCGCCGGTTGATCGACCTGCGCGGCGCGATCCGCAACGGCGTGCGCGACTGGCTCCCGCCAGCGCAGGACGGGCATGGCTGATCCGGGCCGGGCGCCGACGCCCGGCGAAGCCTACGCCGCAGGGGTGGCGCGCAACGACTGGCAGGATGATCCCGCGCAGCGCGGGGCGCTCGTCGAGCTGGACCGCATCCATGCCGGGCTGCTCGAAGCGCGCCCGCCCGGGCTGCTCGGACGCCTGCTCGGCGCCCGTGTCGAGCCGCCGCGCGGCCTGTACCTCTGGGGCGGCGTGGGCCGGGGCAAGACGTTCCTGGTCGACCTCTTCTACGACGGCCTGCCGCTGGAGGCGAAGCGTCGCACCCACTTCCACCGCTTCATGCGCGAGGTGCACGCGCAGTTGCGCGCGCACGCGGGCGAGCGCGATCCGCTGGCCGCCATCGCCCGGGACTGGGGCAAGGCGCTGCGCGTGCTGGTGTTCGACGAGTTCTTCGTCAGCGACATCGGCGACGCGATGCTGCTGGGCCGGCTGCTCGAACGCCTGTTCGCGGAAGGCGTCGTGCTGGTGACCACCTCCAACACCCCGCCGGACAACCTCTATGCCGGCGGCCTGCAGCGGGCGCGCTTCCTGCCCGCGATCGAACTGCTGAAGCGGCATTGCCGGGTGCTCGAGCTCGACAGCCCGACGGACTACCGCCTGCGCACGCTGACGCAATCGCCGGTGTATCGGACGCCGCTCGACGACGGCGCGGGCGACTGGCTGCACGCGCGCTGGCAGGCGCTGGCCGCCGGCGTGCCGCGCGAGGACGGCCCGCTGGTGGTCGAGGGACGCGCGATCCCGGTGCGTGGCCTGGCCGAAGGGCTGGCGTGGTTCGATTTCGACGCGCTGTGCGAGGGCCCGCGCGCGACGGCGGACTACATCGAGGTCGCGCGCGAGCACCACACCGTGCTGCTCGGCGGGATCCCGGTGTTCGACGCGGCCGCCGACGATCCCGCGCGGCGCTTCGTGCACCTGGTGGACGAGCTGTACGACCGCCACGTCAACCTGGTCTGCACCGCGGCCGCGCCGCCGCATGCGCTGTACCGCGGCGAGCGCCTGCGGGGCGCCTTCGAGCGCTGCGCGTCGCGGCTGGTCGAGATGCAGTCGGGCGACTACCTGGCGAGCGAACACCGTGGCTGAACGGCCGCGGCATCGCCGCGCCGTCACGCCGCAGCGCTGGGGTAGCATGCCCGCCGCATGATCGAACTGCAGCAGGTCCATCGCAGCTACCGGATGAGCGGCCAGGAGGTACGAGCGCTCGACGGCGTGGACCTGTCCCTGGCTGCGGGCGAGTTCGTGGCCATCATGGGCCCGTCCGGCTCCGGCAAGTCCAGCCTGCTCAACATCCTGGGATGCCTGGACCGCCCCGACCGCGGGCGCTACCTCATCGAGGGCGACGACGTCGCCGGCTTCGACGACGAGGCCACCAGCGACATCCGCAACCGCCGCATCGGCTTCGTGTTCCAGAGCTTCCACCTGCTGCCGCGGCTGACGGTGCTGGAGAACGTGCTGCTGCCCTTGCGCTTCCACCGCGAGCCGCCCGACTGGGCGCGCGACCACGCGCGCGAGTTGCTCGATCGCGTGGGCCTGACGGACCGCAGCCACCATCGCCCGAACGAACTGTCCGGCGGCCAGGTCCAGCGCGCCGCGATCGCGCGCGCGCTGCTGCTCAAGCCGGCGCTGCTGCTGGCCGACGAGCCCACCGGCAACCTCGATTCGAAGAGCGCGGCCGACGTGCTGGCGCTGATCGACGAGGTGCACCGCGGTGGGCAGACCGTGGTGATGGTCACCCACGACCACGACGTGGCGGCCCATGCGCCGCGGCAGGTGCGGTTGCGCGACGGGAGGGTCGAGCACGATGCGATGCAGTAGCCGCCACGTGCTGGCCATGGCGCTCGCGCTGTCGTGCGCGACGCCCGCCGTCGCGAAGGTCGTGCTGACCGGCGAGGTGCAGGCCGTCGAGGCGCAGGCGATCTACACGCCGCCCTCGAACAGTTCGCCCGTGGTGATCCGCTTCTACGTGCCGGAAGGCGAACGCGTCGAGGCGGGCGAGGTCGTGCTGCGCATCGACCCGGGCCAGTCGGCGACGCAGATCCGCGAACTGGAAGCGCAGATCGACCAGGCCCGGGCGAAGACCGCGAAGGAACTCGCCGAACTTCGGGTCAAGGAGGTCGACGCGGAGATCGCGCTGGTGGACGCCAAGGCGGCGCTGGAGACCGCGGAGATCGACGCGGGCATCCCAAAGGACCTCATCTCGGCGCTCGACTACGACAAGTACCAGGGCGAGTTCGACCGCGCGAAGCGCGAGCACGCACTCAAGCAGCGCGAGCTCGCCACCGCCCGCGAGGCCGTCGCCCGGCGCCAGCGCGACGGCGACCTGGAGATCGAGAAGCTGCGGGTGCAGCGCGAGTACCACGTCGCGCAGGTCGCCGCGTCCGAAGTCCGCGCCGAGCGCGACGGCGTGGTGGTGCACGGGTTCAACAACAACTGGATCGGCGGACGGATCGACGAGGGGTCGTCGGCCATGCCGGGCAGCAAGGCGGGCGAGATCGTGGGCAGCGGCGCCATGCGCGTGCAGGCGTGGGCCCTCGTGCCGGACCGGCGCGGCCTGGCCGTGGGCCAGGCGGTGCAGGTCGCCTTCGACGCCCTGCCGGGCAGCGCGGTCGAGGGCCGGATCACCGCGATCGCCGGCGCACCGGAGGCGCGCCCGGAATGGGGCGACGGCCGCTACTTCGACATCGACATCGCATTGCCGGACGACCACGGGCTGGCGTTGCTGCCGGGCATGAGCGTGCGCGTGGTCGCGGCGCCGGACGTCCGCAAGGACCGCGGCGTCGTCCCGACGGCGGAGGCCGCGCCGTGAACAGGTGGCCCGCCGCCGTCGCGCGCGTGGGGCTGCTCGCCGCCTGCGCCCTCGCCTCGCTGCCGGCGTTCGCCGCCACGCTGCAGATAGACGGCGAGGTGTACGCGCGCAAGAGCGTCGCGCTGATGCCGCCGGCGATCGACGGCATGTGGCAATACAACATCACCCAGCTCGCACCCGACGGCGCGCCCGTGGAACAGGGGCAGGTCGTCGTCGCGTTCGACGGCAACCAGCTGATGCAGCGCCTGACCACGAAGACCAGCCAGCTGGCGGAGAAGCAGACCGCGCTCGAGCGCCTGCTGCTCGACCTGGCCGAGCGCGGGCGCACGTCGGCATTGATGACGGCCGAGGCCGAGGCGGCGGTGGAGAAGGCGCGGCGCAAGACCGAACAGCCGCAGGCGCTGATCCCCGGCATCGAGTACCGCAAGCTGATGGTCGCGCGCGAGCAGGCCGAGCGGAAGCTCGAACTCGCCCGCGAGCGCGAAGCGCTGGCCGCCGTGCAGCACCGCGAGGAACGCCGGCTGCTGGAGTCCGAGGTGGCGCAGCTCAAGGCCGAGGTCGCCGAGCTGCAGCAGTGGATCGCGTCGCTGAACATCGTCGCGCCGCGCGACGGCCTGATGATGCACAAGAGCTGGAACGGCGAGAAGTTCGACGTCGGGTCGCAGGTGTGGCGCGGGCAGTCGGTCGCCGAGATCCCCGACACGACGACGCTGGCGGTGCGCGCGGAATTGCCCGAGCGCGACCTGCGCAGCGTCGAGGTCGGCGCCCCCGTGCGCGTCGTGGTCGAAGGCGGCGCCGGGTTGGCGGTGCGCGGCGAGGTGACCGCCATCGGCCGCGCGGTGCGCAGCAAGTCGCGGGTGCAGCCGATCCCGATCCTGGACCTGGAAATCGCGCTCGCCGATCCCGCCGCGCCGCTCAAGCCCGGCCAGGCCGTCCGCGTCGAGCTCGTCGTCCCCGACACCCGCGAGGCCGCGCGATGAACCGCTTCCATGTGGGAGCCGCTTCAGCGGCGATCCTGTTGCTTGCCGGTTGCGGCGAAGCCGAACTCCCCACCCCCACCGAAACCATCGCCCCCGCCGCGACCCGCCTCACCGTCGTCGGCGAGGGCGAGCTGCAGTCCTCCAGGGCCACGACGCTGCTCGTGCCCGGGCAGCAATGGGCGGAGCGCCGGCTCGAGTGGATGGTGCCGGAAGGCAGCACGGTCGCGAAGGACGAGGTGATCGCGCGCTTCTCCGCGCAGGCCGGCGAGCTGGAACTGGCGCAGGCCGTGGTGGAGCTGCAGCGCAACGCGCTGGCGCGCGCGGCGAAGGAAGGCGAGCTGGATGCCAGCCAGGGCCGCGTCGCGGTGGACCTGTCGCAGGTCGCGGTGCAGCTCGGCATCGCCGAGCGCTATGCCGGCGCCGACATGGAGGCGATCGCGCGCAACCAGGTCCTCGACGCGGTGCAGGACGCGCAGTACCTGGGCGAGCGGCAGGACGTCCTGGAGTGGCGGCAGGGCCAGTTCGACCAGCGCGGCGGCGCGGAGCTCGCCGTCCTGGACGCGCAACGGGCCACCATCGCGATCAACGCCGAGAACAAGCGCGCGGACCTCGCCGCGCTCGAGCTGCGCGCGCCGCACGACGGCGTGCTGATGCTCAGCACCAACTGGAGCGGCGACAAGCCGAGCGTCGGCAGCACGTTGCGCGCCGGCTTCGAGATGGGCACGCTGCCCGACACCGGCAGCATGGAAGTGGAACTCGCGCTGCCGCAGCTGCAGGCGCAGGGCGTGCGCGTCGGCAACCCTGTCGTGGTGCATCCCGTGGGCCACCCGGAGCAGGCCGTCACGACCGAGCTCACCTGGGTGGCCAGCGCCGCGAAGGTGATCAGCCGCCGCAGCCCGGTGAAGTACCTGTCGATGAAGGCGCCGATCCCCGCCGAGGCGGTGGCGGAACACGGCTGGGTGCCGGGCCAGACGCTCGAGGCGACCGTCGTGCTGCTCGACGACGAGGCGGCGATGACCGTGCCCAACGTCGCGCTGCGCAGCGAGGCCGGCAAGCACTACGTGCAGGTGCGCGAGGGTGACGGCTTCGAGCGGCGCCAGGTCGAACTGGGCGTGCGCGGCAGCGCGCGCTCCCAGGTCGTGGGCGGACTCGAGGCGGGCGAGGAAGTGCTGCTGGTGGCCGAAGGGGTGGACGCGTGACGGCACTGCTGCAGCGGCTCCCGCCGATCTGGCGCGAGGCCATCGAGGAACTCTGGCGCCGCCGGCTGCGCACCGGCCTGACGCTGCTCGGGCTGATCTTCGGCGTCGGCGCCATCGTCGCCATGCAGGCGGTCGGCGAGGGCAGCCGGCGCGAGGCGCTGCGCATGGTCGAGAGCCTCGGCCTGCACAACCTGATCGCCGAATCGGTGGCGCAGGACGAGGACACCCGCCGCGAGACCCGCGCGCGCAGCCTCGGCCTGAGCCTGGCCGACGCGAAGGCCGCGCTTGCGGTCGTGCCGGGCGCGGAGGCCTACGCCGCGGAGAAGCCGGTGCGCACCTGGGCCGCCTTCAGCGACCTGGGCCGCAGCGACGCGCAGGCCAGCGGCGTGGGCGCGGACTACTTCGACCTGTCGTCGCTGCGCGTCGCGCACGGCCGCGCGCTCGGCGTCGAGGACGAGGAGACCCTTGCGGCGGTCGCGGTGCTCGGCCACCAGGCCGCGTCCGACCTGTTCCCGGGCGTGCCGCCCGCGGAAATCCCGGGCCGCCTGGTCAAGCTCAACCACCTCTGGCTCGAGGCCGTCGGCGTGCTCGCCGACCGCGACCTGGGCGGCGCGAAGTTCGAGGGGATGCAGCTGGGCCTGGAAAGCAACCGCATCTTCGTGCCGCTGGCGTCCGCGCGTGCGCGGCTGAAGTTCGAGCAGCTCGAGGACGAGGTGGACCGGATCCTGCTGCGCATCGACGATCCGTCGCGGCTGGTCGCGGCGGCGCGGGTGTTCTCGGCGGTGCTCGACCAGCGCCACGCGGGCGAGGACGACTACCGGCTGGTGGTGCCGCAGGAACTGTACCGGCAGCACCAGCAGACGCAGCGGATCTTCCAGGTGGTGATGGGCGCGATCGCGGGCGTCAGCCTGCTGGTCGGCGGCATCGGGATCATGAACATCATGCTGGCCAACGTGCTGGAGCGGCGGCGCGAGATCGGGCTGCTGCGCGCGATCGGTGCGCGGCGGCGCGACGTGATCGCGCAGTTCCTGCGCGAGGCGGCGGTCATCTGCGTTGCGGGCGCGTTGCTGGGGCTGTTGTTCGGCGCGCTGCTGGCGTACGCGATCGCCGCGTTCGCGGGCTGGCAGGTCGCGTGGGCGCCGGCGCCGATCATCGTCTCGGTCGCGTTCTGTGCGCTCGTCGGCCTCGGCTTCGGCGTCTACCCCGCCCGCCAGGCCGCCAACCTCGACCCCATCGCCGCCCTCCGCCACGACTGACCCCAGCCCCCCTGTAGGAGCCGCTTCAGCGGCGACGCTCTTTCGCCAACAGCGGCGAGATTGATGATCTGGCGGCGAGCACGGCCGTGGTGCCCTGCCGGGACACGCCGTGAATCCATCCATGGAGGCTAAGTCGCGCCATC
>CAMLHR010000011.1 GCA_946479915.1 uncultured Lysobacter sp. | reverse complement strand
CGGGATAGCGGCTGAAGTACAGCGCGATGTAGTCCTGCGCCTCCCCGCGGCCGACGCCGAGCTGCTTGGCCAGGCCGAACGCGCCCATGCCGTACATCAGGCCGAAGTTGATCGCCTTCGCCGCGCGGCGCTCGTCGGGCGCCACTTGTTCGAGCGACTTGCCGAAGACTTCCGCCGCGGTTGCGCGGTGGATGTCCGCGCCGGTGGCGAACGCGCGCAGCAGCGCCGGGTCCTCCGACAGGTGCGCCATGATCCGCAGCTCGATCTGCGAGTAGTCGCAGGCGACGATGCGCCGGCCCTCGGGCGCGACGAATGCCTTGCGGATGCGGCGCCCGTCCTCGGTGCGGATCGGGATGTTCTGCAGGTTCGGGTCGCTCGAGGCGAGCCGGCCGGTCGCCGCGCCCGCCTGGTGGTAGCTGGTGTGCACGCGCCCCGTGCGCGGGTTGACCATGCCGGGCAGCTTGTCGGTGTAGGTGCCGCGCAGCTTGTGCAGGCCGCGGTACTCCAGGATCACGCGCGGCAGCTCGTGCTGGTCGGCGATGGCCTCCAGCGCCTCCTCGTTTGCGGACGGTTGGCCCTTCGGCGTCTTCACCAGAGCCGGCAGCTTCAGTTCCTCGAACAGCAGCTCGCACACCTGTTTCGGGGAGTCCAGGTTGAACGGGCGCCCGGCCAGCGCGGTGGCGCGTGCCTGCGCCGCGTGCATCCGCTGCGCGAGGTCCGCGGACTGGCGGCGCAGCTCGGCCACGTCCACCAGCACGCCGTTGGCCTCGATGCGCTCGAGCACCGGCACCAGCGGCACCTCGATGTCGCGGTAGACCTTGCGCAGCGCCGGCTCCGCCTCGAGCCGCGGGGAGAGCACGCGGTGCAGGCGCAGCGTGACGTCCGCGTCCTCCGCCGCGTAGCGCGTGGCGTCGTCCAGCGCCACCTGCGAGAACGGGATCTGCTTCGCGCCCTTGCCCGCGACGTCGGTGAACTTCACCGTGTCGTAGCCCAGGTAGCGCAGCGCGAGCGAATCCATGTCGTGGCGCGTGGCGGTCGCGTTGAGCACGAAGCTCTCGAGCATCGTGTCGTCCGCGTAGCCCTGTACCTCCAGGCCGTGGCAGCGCAGCACGTGCAGGTCGTACTTGCCGTGCTGGCCGACCTTGCGCTTCGCGGGATCGGTGAAGGCGGGGCGCAACGCGTCCAGCACGTCGGCGAGCGGCAACTGCGCGGGCGCGCCGGGGGCGTCGTGGCCGACCGGGATGTAGGCGGACGTGCCGGGCTCCACGCACAGGCTAATGCCCACCAGGTTCGCGCACAGCGCATCGAGCGAATCGGTCTCGGTGTCGAACGCGAACTCCGTGGCCGCCGCGAGCTTCGCCACCCACGCGTCCAGTTGCTCGCGCGTGAGCACCAGCTCGTGGGTGCCGGGGGCGGCCATCGCCGGATCGAGGCCGGGCGCCGGCGCCGCCGCTGCGCGCGCGTAGCCGGCCGCCGTGTTGCGCATCCCGGCCGTCGGCCCCTCGTCGGCACCGCCTTCCAGCTCGCGCAGCGCCTGCCGGAACCCGTAGCGCGCGTACAGCACGCGCAGCGCGTCCTTCTCCTGCTCGCGCAGCCGCAGGCAGTCGTGCGCATGGTCCAGGTCGAGCGCCGTGCGGATGGTGGCCAGGTCGCGGTTGAGCGGCAGGCGGTCGACGGCCGCGCGCAGGTTCTCGCCGATCTTGCCGCCGATGTTCGCGGCGTTCGCGATCACGCCGTCCAGGCTGCCGTACTCGCCCAGCCACTTGGCGGCGGTCTTGGGGCCGCACTTGTCCACGCCGGGGATGTTGTCGACCTTGTCGCCGACCAGCGCCAGGTAGTCCACGATCTGGTCCGCGCGGACGCCGAACTTCGCCACGACCGCGTCGTCCGAATCCAGCCGGCTGCCGCTCATCGTGTTGACCAGCGCGATGCCGGGCCGCACCAGCTGGGCGAAGTCCTTGTCGCTGGTCGAGATGGTCACGTCCACGCCGTCGGCGCAGGCGCGCATCGCCAGCGTGCCGATCACGTCGTCGGCCTCCACGCCCTCGATGCGGATGATGTCGATGCCCAGCGCGTGGACGTTGTCGCACATCGGCTGGACCTGCGCGCGCAGGTCGTCCGGCATCGGCGGCCGGTTGGCCTTGTACTGGGGGTCCAGGTCCTCGCGGAAGGTCTTGCCGGGGGCGTCCACCACGAAGGCGACGCAGTCCGGCCGCTCCTTCAGGGTGGCCCGCAGCATGTTGACCACGCCGAACAGGGCGCCGGTGGGCTCGCCCGCGTCGTTGGTCAGTGGAGGGAGCGCGTGGTATGCGCGGTAGAGGTACGACGAACCGTCGATCAGCACGAGCCTGGGCATCCGTCGATTCTACCGGCGGGGCTGCTCACGACTCCTCGGCGCTGGCCCGCGCATACTGCGGCGACGCCACCCTAGGGGACTGCCGCCATGACCGCCTCGCGCCTCCTGCTGCCCGCCGCCCTGCTCGCCCTGGCCGCCTGCGCCACGGACCCCCTGGCCGGCGGTCCCGAGATCCCCGCCGGCGCCGTCGAGGCGGTCCGGACCGAGCCCAATGGCGACGTGATCACCGAATATCGCGTCGCGGGCCAGCTGGCGGTCGTCCGGGTCCAGCCCGCCCGGGGTCCCACGTACTACCTGGTCGACAGCAACGGCGACGGCCGGCTGGACTCCAGCGAGGGCGAGGGGCCCGTCTCCCCGGTCTACTTCAAGCTCTACGAGTGGTAGGCTCCCGCGTGAAATCCGTTGAGAACCCCGCCAAGGAGTGACCGATGACCAAGCTCGACAAGCCGCTGCGGCGCGAAGTCCAGATCGGCGACAAGGCCTACACGCTGACGATCGCCCCCGAGGGCCTGAAGCTCGTGGAGAAGGGCCATCGCAAGGGCATGGACCTTGCGTGGACCGACCTGGTGAATGGCGACGCCGGCCTGGCTGCCGCGCTGCAGGGCTCGACCGGCGCCTGAGCGCCCGTCCAGCCTGAGATCGGAACACCAGACCGGCCGGGGACTCCCCGGCCGGTTTTTTATTGCCTGGCCACCGGTTCCACGGTCCCGAAATGCGCCCACAGCGCATCCAGCTCCGTATCCGTCATCGTCCCGAACTCCCGCCACGGCATCAGCGGATGCAGCTCGCGTCCGTCGGGCCGCACGCCTTCCCGCATCGCCCGGAAGAAGTCGTCGCGCGACCAGGCGCCCAGCGCGTCGGGGTGGGGCGTCAGGTTCGCGGTCGGCGGCGTGTCCGGGACCATCACGATCCCGCCGCTGAAGTCCGTCCTGTGGCAGCCCGTGCACACCTGCGCCAGGTAGGCGCCGTATTCGGGCGTGGGCCCGATCGGCGGCGCCATTCGGGCGCGGGGCGCATGGTCGATCCCGTCGGCCGGTGTCATCGGGAACTGGCCGAACAGGTTCAGCACCCGGCCCAGCGGCCGGACCTCGGTCCGCCCGGGATCGTGGTCCGAGGGCGGGAGGGTGCGCAGGTAGGCGACGAGCGCGGCGGTGTCCGCGTCGTCGAGGGTCATGTAGTCGTTCGCGGGCATGAACACCAGCGCCGTGCCGTCCGGCCGGATCCCGTGGCGGATCGCGGCGGCCAGCGCGTCGTCGGTCCACGCCGGGTCGGCCATCGCCAGCGTCAGGTTGGGCGGCACGATCCGGGCCACGGGGCCGGCGTCGAACAGCAGCTTGCCGATGCCGCCCTCGCCATGGCAGCCGACGCAGCCGCGCGAGACGTAGAGGTGCCGGCCCCGCTCGATCGCGGCGGGATCCGACGGGACGACCAACGGCGGATCGTCCACGACGTAGGTCCGGGTCAGGGCGCGCTCGCCGTGCGCCCAGGCGACGGCGAACAGGCCGGCCAGCAATGCGACCACGATGCCCAGGCCGATGCCGGCCCGCTTCAGCCAACGACGCATGCGATCCCCTCCCCAGGGTCCGTTGGCGCGCGACGCTACGCCTGAACGGCCCCGCAGGCAACGGGGCGGTTTCGCGCCTGTTTCATGGGCTCCGCGCGATCCTCGGGCCTCCCGACCGGAGGACCGCGCCATGCCCTACGAGCGCATCACCGAACTCCCGAAATCCGTGAAGGACCACCTGCCCAGGCACGCGCAGGAGATCTACAAGGAAGCCTTCAACAGCGCGTACGACCAGTACGACAAGCCGTCCGAGCGCCGCGGCGATTCAGGCCGCGAGGAAACCGCGCACAAGGTCGCCTGGAACGCCGTCAAGAAGGACTACGAGAAAGGCGACGACGACGATTGGCACAAGAAATAGGGACATGCAGGAGCCGCCATGGCGGCTCCTACATGGGCTGCAGGTTCGCGTAGGCCAGCACCAGCCACTTCGCGCCGGCGTCGTCGAAGTTGACCTGCACGCGCGCGTGCGCGCCGGCGCCCTCGACGTCGGTGACGATGCCGCTGCCGAAGGTCGGGTGGGTGACGGCCTGGCCGAGGCGGAGCGCCGGCATCTCGATCTGGGCGTGGCCCGCGAAGCGCGGATGGCGCAGGACGGGCGCGGCGACCTTCGCCTTCGGCCGCACCTCGTGCAGCAACGCGGCGGGAATCTCGCGGAGGAACCGCGACGGCATCGCGTAGTGGTCCTGGCCATGCAGCCGTCGGGTCTCGGCGTGGCTGAGCACCAGCCGTTCGCGCGCGCGGGTGATGCCGACGTATGCAAGGCGGCGCTCCTCCTCCAGCCGGCCTTCCTCTTCCAGCGACCGCCCGCTCGGGAACAGGCCTTCCTCCAGGCCGGCGAGGAACACCAGCGGGAACTCCAGGCCCTTGGCGCTGTGCAGCGTCATGAGCTGGACGCCGTCCTCGCCCGCCTGGGCCTGGCCCTCGCCCGCCTCCAGTGAGGCGTAGGCCAGGAACGCAACGAGTTCGGTGAGCGCCGCGGCTTCCTCGTCGTCCTCGGCGCGGAGGAAGCGCGAGGCGACGGACACCAGTTCGTCGAGGTTCTCGGTCTTCGAATCGAGCTGCCCGGCCGATTCCTTGTCGTAGTGCGAACGCAGCCCGGAGCGGGCGAGCACGTGGTCGATCTTCTCCGGCAGCGGCAACTCGCGGGTCTCGCGCTCCAGCGCCTCCACGAGCTGCAGGAACCCGGCCAGCGCATTGCGCGCACGCGCCGCGAGCGCGTCGCCGGTCGTTTCCCGCAGCGCGGCATCCCACAACGGGATCGCGTCCTCGCGCGCGCGACGGCGCACGACGTCCAGCGTGCGTTCGCCGATGCCGCGCGCCGGCGTGTTCACCGCGCGCTCGAACGCGGCGTCGTCGGCGCGGTTCGCCACGAGGCGCAGGTACGCCAGCGTGTCCTTGATCTCGGCGCGCTCGAAGAACCGCAGGCCGCCGTAGACCCGGTAGGGCACCTGCTCGGCAAGCAACGCCTCTTCGAACGCGCGCGACTGCGCGTTGCTGCGGTACAGGATCGCCACATCGCCATGCGCGCCGCCAAGGCGGGTCCAGTCGCCGATGCGTTCGATGACGTAGCGCGCCTCGTCCACCTCGTTGTAGGCCGCGTACAGGTCGATCGGCTCGCCCTCGCCGGCGTCGGTCCACAGCTGCTTGCCGAGCCGGTCCGGATTGTGTGCGATGACCGCATTCGCCGCGCCCAGGATGTTGGCCGTGGAACGGTAGTTCTGTTCCAGGCGGATCGTGCTGGCGCCAGGGAAGTCGCGCAGGAACCGCTGCACGTTCTCCACCTTCGCGCCGCGCCAGCCGTAGATCGCCTGGTCGTCGTCGCCGACCACGAACACGTGGCCAGTGCCGCCGGCGAGCAGCCGCACGAACCCGTACTGGATCGCGTTGGTGTCCTGGAACTCGTCCACCAGGATCTCGGTGAAGCGGTGGCGGTAGTGCTCGAGCAGCGCGGGGGTGTCGCGCAGCAGCTCGTGCGTGCGCAGCAGCAGTTCCGCGAAGTCCACCAGTCCCGCGCGGTCGCAGCGTTCCTGGTAGGCCACGTAGGCGCGGCGCATCGTCTCCAGGAACCAGTCGTCGCCCGGCTGGATGTGTTGCGCGCGCCGTCCCTCGTCCTTCTGCGCGTTGATCCACCACGCGATCTGCCGCGGCGGGAAGCGCGAGTCGTCCAGTTCGAGCTGCTGCACCACGCGCTTGACCAGCCGCAGCTGGTCGTCGCTGTCCAGGATCTGGAAACCCTCGGGCAGCTTCGCTTCCTGCCAGTGCATCCGCAGCAGCCGGTGCGCCAGCCCGTGGAACGTGCCGATCCACATGCCGCGCGTGTCGCCGCGCAGCTGCGCCGCCGCGCGGCCGCGCATCTCGGCGGCGGCCTTGTTGGTGAACGTGACCGCGAGGATCCCGTGCGCCGGTACGCCGTGCACCTCGTGCAGCCAGGCGATGCGGTGGGTGAGGACGCGGGTCTTGCCGGAACCGGCGCCGGCGAGCACCAGGTAGTGCCCCGGTGGCGCCGACACGGCCTCGCGCTGGGCCGGGTTCAGGCCGTCGAGCAGGTGCGATACATCCATCGCACCATTATCGGCGATGTGTGAGCCGCTTCAGCGGCGAATTTCACGCCATCGCCGCTGAAGCGGCTCCTACACGGTGCCCGCGTCAGTGTTGCGCGTGGGCCGGCTTCGGCTGGTGCTGCATCAGCTTGTCGGTCCAGGCGATGCCGATGGCCGACAGGATGAACACGCAGTGGATGATCGTCTGCCACATGACGCCGGTCGGCGTGGCGGTGGTGCAGGCCGCGCCGAGCTCCGCCGCCTGCGGCGTGCACAGCGGCAGGCCCAGGGTCCCGGCCTCGATGAAGCTCTTGAGCAGGTGGATCGAGCTGATGCCGATGATCGCCATGGCCAGCTTCACCTTCAGCACGCTGGCATTGACATGGCTCAGCCATTCCGGCTGGTCCGGGTGGCCCTGCAGGCGCAGCCGCGAGACGAAGGTCTCGTAGCCCCCGACGATCACCATCACCAGCAGGTTGGAGATCATCACCACGTCGATCAGGCCCAGCACCAGCAGCATGATGCCCTGCTCGGTGAGCGTGTTGGCGTCCGCGACCAGGTGGACGAGCTCCTTGATGAAGAGGAACACGTACACACCCTGGGCGACGATCAGGCCGAGGTAGAGCGGCAACTGCAGCCAGCGCGACGAGAAGATCAGCGCGGGCAGCGGGGTCAGGGGATGCGGGTTGTTCGCGGACATGCGGCGGCGCCTGGCGGAAAGCGCGCAGTCTACGCGGCCGGCCTGGGCTGGTGGGCAGGTCCGGCCCGACGGCGACCGGCCGATGACCGAGGCGGAGCGGCGGGTCTTGTCCGGCGGGAGCCGTTAGGCGCTACAGTCGCGCCCCATGGACACGCGCTCCTGGTTGGCCTTGCCTGCGCTGGCGGTGCTGCCGCTCGCCGCGCGGGCCGAAGTGCTCGACTACGACTACGTGTACCTGAGCAGGACCGGCACGGAACTCGACGGCCAGTCCCGCGGCGAGGGCAACACGGTCGGCGGCTTCAAGGAATGGGGCGACCACACCCATGTGTTCGCGTCGCTCGACGACAGTGGCGTGTACGCGGGGGCCGACCCCGACTGGGATTACGACCTGACGACCCTGCGCGTCGGCATCGGCGGCCACTACCGGCTCGGCGAGCGCACGATGATCGCGCCCGCCGCCGTGTACCTGCGCGTCGAGGGCGAGGCGCAGGCGCCCGGATGGACCGGGCCACGGGACGTTGCCGGCACCGGCCACGTCCTGCAACTGGACGTGCGCCACGCGGTCACCGACTGGCTGGAGCTGACCGCCGCCGCCCGCCACACCCGGATCCTCGGCGACACCTCGACCGAGTTCGTCGGTGGCGTGCTGTTCCACCCCAGCGACGCCTTCGCCTTCGGCGCGCTGTACCACGAGCGCGACGAAGCCTCCGCGACCGAGCTGACCGTGCGCTGGTACTACTGAGGCGTCAGTCGGCCGGCGGCGTGATCGCGTATTCGTGCGGCGGCACCGCGCCGAGCAGGTGCTCGACGAAGTAGTCCCAGCGGCGGCGCATGACGTACCACTGGTCCTCGCCGTACCCGTGCCGCGCGTGCGGGAGCAGCAACAGGTCGAAGTCCCTGTTCGCCTTCACCAGCGCGTCCACGACGAGCAGCGTCGAATAGGGCGGGACGTTGTCGTCCATCATCCCGTGGATGAGGAACAGCTTGCCCTGCAGGTTGCCGGCGCGGCCCTGGTTGGCCTGGTCTTCATAGCGGGCCGCGTTGGCGGCCTCGAGCCCGACCCACTTCTCGATCCAGTCGTCCTCGTAGTTGCGGTTGTCGTGGTTGCCGCTCTCGGCGATGCCGACGTCGAACACCTCCGGATACGTGAACATCGCATCCGCCGTCGCGTAGCCGCCGCCGGAGTGGCCCCAGATGCCGACGCGCGTGTCGTCGATCCAGGGATGGCGCGCGGCGAGCTGGCGGATGGCGGCGACCTGGTCGGGCAGCGTGTTGTCGCCCATGTCGCCGCCGAACGCGTCGTGGAACGCCTTGCTCCGCCAGGGTGTGCCCAGCCCGTCCAGCGCGATCACGACGAAGCCCAGTTCGGCCAGCGCCTGGTGGTCGCGCCGCGCGGGCTGGAAGTGGCGCCCGCGCACCGAGCCGGTCTGTGGGCCGGGATACACGTACACGACCAGCGGATAGCGCTTCGCCGGATCGAACCGCGTCGGCTTGAACATCAGGCCGTACAGGTCCGTGTTCCCGTCGCGCGCCTTCACGGTGAACGGTTCCGGCGGCACCCAGCCCGCCGCGCGCAGGCGGGTGGTGTCCGCGCGCGCGACCTCGGCGACCAGGCGGCCGTCCGACGACGCCCGCAACACGGTAACCGGGGGCGTGGTGGGTGTCGAATACGCATCCACGAACCACGTGCCGTCGGGCGACAGCGACACGACGTGGTGTGCGTCCTCGGGCGTGAGCAGCACCGGCTCGCCGCCGTCGAGGCCGGCCCTGTAGAAGTGCTGGTAGTACGGGTTGCGGCCCGGCTCCATGCCGACGCCGCGGAACCACACGGTGCGCGTGGCCGGGTCGAGGCGCAGCACCTCGGTGACGTTGCCTTCGCCGGAGGTGACCGCGCGCTTGGGCTCGCCGGTCGACAGGTCGTGCAGGGTGAGGTGGCCCCAGCCGCTGCGTTCGGAGAACCACAGGAACTCGTTGCTCGCGGGCAGGTACTTCCAGTTGACCTCGCCGTTGCCGCTCTCGAAATAGGTCGGCGCATGCTCGTGGTACACGGTGCGCACCGCGCCGGTCGCGGGGTCGGCCACGCGCAGCCAGGTGTCCTTGTGGTCGCGCGAGGTGGACGCGAAGGCCAGGCTCGTCGAGTCCGGCGCCCACTGGACGTCCTCCCAGCCGCCGCTGCAGCTCACGTCGTCGCACAGGGTCGAGCGGTGCTGGTCCGGCGGCATGTCCAGGCGCACGACGCGTCGCGCCGGCACGTCGATCACCACGCGCTCGATCATCGTGACGTGCTCGTCGCCGGCCAGCGGGTACTTCCAGGTCTCCACGCGCGGGTGGCCGACGGTGGTGGACACCAGGGTCATGCTGCCGGTGCGGCGCTGGTCCTGGCGGAAGGTGGCGATCTTCGTCGAATCCGGCGACCACGCGAGGATGGGCCGGTCGCTGTGGGTCCAGCCGGCGTTGTCGGTGGCGTAGCCATGGTCGGTCGTGCCGTCGGTCGTCAGCGGCGCCTCGGCGCCCGTCGCGGTGTCGCGCACCCACAGGTTCCAGTCGCGGATGAAGGCCTCGAGCGACCCGTCGGGCGAGGCCACCACCGGCGGCGCGTCCTCGGCGTCGTCCGCGGGCTTTTCCGGCGTCCCGTCGGTGGCCGGTTCCGGCAGGTCGACCGGCACGGGCGCGATCGTGCCGGCCAGCACGTCCATCCGCAGCGTCCGGTCCCCCGTCGCGTCGTGGTCCTCGAAGGTGAAGTGGCCGTCGTCCTCCCATTCCACGCGGGTGACCGCGTGGTCGACCAGCGGCTCGACGTGGTGCGCGAGGAAGCGCTCGGCCCGGGCGTAGTCCGCGGCAGTCACCGCCGGCGGCTCGTGCGCGGCGGCGGTGGCTGCCAGGGCGGCGAATGCGAGGAGCACGAGCGAACGGGGCGTGGTCATCCGGCGGGTCCCGGGATCGGCGCGGCGGCGCGGGACCGCGAGCCTAGCAGGGGTGACCTCCGGCGGTTGGACGCCGCGCGCGCCGCGCCGCATCCTGAGCGGACCACTCCGGGGAACCGCCCAAAGGAAGCAGGCCATGTCGAAGTCGCCGTCCGCCAAGTCGCTCACCCTCGCCATCGCCTTCGCGTTGTGCGCACCGCTGCCGCTCGCCGCGCAAACGGCCACGACGGAGGCGGCGCCGGCGGCCTCGCCGGCCTGGGTCGAACGCAGCAACGCCAACACGATGGTGCTCTTGCGCGCGCAGGGGCCGTTCTCGCCGGAGCAGCTGTCGTTCTTCGGCATCCCGGGCTACGACGACCAGGTCGCCGACCTGGGTCCGGACAACACCCGCCGCTTCCGCGAGGCGACCACGCGGGCGCGGGCGGAACTGGCGGCGCGGCTGGCCGCCGAGACCGATCCGAACGTCCGCCAGGACCTGGAGATCCTGCTGCAGGCGGCCGACGACCAGGTCGAGGCCAGCGAGGTGTTCGAGCGCCTGGCCCGGCCGTGGACCGACGTGGGGCAGACCGTGTTCTCGGGCCTGCAGGGCCTGCTCTCCGACCAGGTGCCCGCCGAACGGCGCGCCGCGGCCGTCGAGCGCCTGCGGCGCTACGCCGGCCTGGTCCCGGGCAGCACGCCGATCGCGACCCAGGCACGCGCCCGCTACGAGGAGCGCGACGCGGGCGGCCTGCTCGAGCCGACCGCCATCGAGGTGCAGCAGGCGCTCGACAACCTGCCGACCTACCTGGAAGGCCTGCGCGAGCTGTTCGCGAAGTACGGCATGGAAGCGGACGCCGACGCCGGGCTGGACGCGCTGGCCACCCAGCTGCAGGCGTACAACGACTGGGCGCGCGCCACCGTGCTCCCCGCGGCGCGCACGGACTACGCGCTGCCAGCCGAGCTGTACGCGCTGCGCCTGAAGAACGTGGGCATCGACATCGACCCGCGCGACCTGGTCGGACGCGCGCAACTGGAGTTCATGGAGACGCGCGCGGCGATGCAGGCGCTGGCCCCGATGGTGGCGGCGGCGCAGGGCATCGACGCCACCGACTACCGCGACGTGATCCGCGACCTGAAGGATCCGCAGTTCGCGCGCGAGGAGATCGAGCCGCACTACCGCAACGTGGTGATGCCGGAACTCGACCGGCTGATCGACCGGCACGACATCGTCTCGCTACCCGACCGCCCGATGCAGATGCGGCTCGGGACCGAGGCCGAGAGCGCCGCGCAGCCCGCGCCGCACTTCCTGCCCGCGCCGCTGGTCGGCAACACCGGCCAGCAGGGCACCTTCGTCCTGCCCCTGGGCAACCCGGCCGCCGGCCCGGAGGCGGCGTACGACGACTTCAACTTCCCGGCGGTGGCGTGGACGCTGACCGCGCACGAGGGGCGCCCGGGGCACGAGCTGCAGTTCACGGCGATGGTCGAGCGCGGCGTGTCGCTGGCGCGCACGCTGTACGCGTTCAACTCGGTCAACGTCGAGGGCTGGGCGCTGTACGCCGAGGCGGAAATGCTGCCGTACGAGCCGGTCGAGGGACAGCTGTTCGCGCTGCAGTTCCGCCTGCTGCGGGCCGCGCGGGCGATGCTCGACCCGCTGCTGAACCTGGGCGAGATCGACCGCGACACGGCGATGCGGGTGCTGCTGCAGGACGTGGCGCTGTCCCCGGCGATGGCGCGCCAGGAAGTGGACCGCTACACCGTGAATGCGCCGGGGCAGGCCGGCAGCTACTTCTACGGCTACAACCGGATCATGCAGCTGCGCGCGGAGACCGAGCTGGCCCTCGGCGACGCGTTCGACCGCCAGGCCTTCAACGACTTCCTGCTCGACCAGGGCCTGCTGCCGCCCGACCTGCTGGCGAAAGCCGTGCGCGAGGAGTTCATCCCCGCGCACTGACCTACCTATACTGCGGCGGTGCCGTCCTCGCCTTCGACCATGCAGCCCCTCGCGATCCGCGCATGGACGGCGACCACCGCGCTGGGGCGCGGCCGCGCGGCGCAACGCGCGGCCCTGCGCGAACGCCGGAGCGGGCTGCGCGAGAACACGTTCGGCCCGGTCGTCGACGGTGCGCCGCTGGCGTGCTGGACCGGACGGGTGGACGGGCTGGAGGACGCGCCGCTGCCCGGCGCGCTGGCGCGGTGGGACTGCCGCAACAACCGCCTGGCATGGATGGCGCTCCAGCAGGACGGCCTGCCCGACGCGATCGCCGAGGCGGGTGCCAGGCACGGCGTCGACCGGGTCGCGATCGTGCTGGGCACGTCCACGTCCAGCATCGGCGCCAGCGAGGAGGCCTACACGCGGCTGCAGCCCGACGCCGCTG
>CAMLHR010000010.1 GCA_946479915.1 uncultured Lysobacter sp. | reverse complement strand
ACTTCCAGTGGATCGTCGCGCTCACCCGGATCATGTCCGCGGTGTTCCGCAAGGGTGGCGACGTGACGTTCCTGGTGGACGAGATGAAGGCCGTGTTCGACCCGAAGGGCGGCTACTTCAAGGCCGGCGGCGTCTACATGCCGTCGCTGGTCGCCGAGCTCGGCGCGATCGTCGAGGACCACATGAAGGCGATCGGCCTGATCCACGACCCGGAGATGAGCGCCGCGCAGCGCGCGCTGATCGCCGAGAAGCGCCGCGCCTACGAGGAACGCTCAAAAAAAAACACTGACGTGAGCCCGGCGGCGGCCCCGGCCGCGCCTGCGCCGCGCGAGGACGACGTCTCGGTCACCGGCGAGGGCGCGTCGTTCCCGCCCTCCGCCACGATGTGCCACAAGTGCAGCACCAAGGCCGTGGTGATCATGGACGGCTGTGCCACCTGCCTGAATTGCGGCTATTCCAAGTGCGGATGACCAGGGTGGCGGGCCGCCGCCGCGCCTTGCGGCGCCTCCGCCCGCTGCTGTGCGTGGCGCTCGCGCTCCCTGCCCTGGCGGCCCTGGCGAAGTCGCCCGAGCGAATGGCGTTCAGCGCGCCGGTCACCGTCGAGGCGGACGGCCGCGTCCAGGTCGGCCGGATCGAGGGCGTGCAGGGCAAGCTCGACGCCGTCGTCCGCGAGGCGCTGGAAGGACTCCCCTACGTGCGGGGGCGATCGCGGGACGGGCAACCGCTCGCGAGCACGGTGCTGACCGACGGCGAGATCGAGTTCGATCGCGAAGGCGACGAGTACGAGGTGATCCTCGTCGACTTCGAGACGCAGCCCAGGCTGTTGCAGTGGCGGCCGGCCGACTTTCCGGTCGACAGGCTGCGCGACAAGGAAGAGGGGTTCGTCTCGCTCGTGCTGCACGTGGCCGCGGATGGAAGCGTCACGGGCAGCGAGGTGCTGTCGAGCCGCCATCCGGATTTCACCGAGGCCGCGCGCGCCGCCGCTGCCGACTGGCGCTTCGAGCCGCCGGGCGAGGCGTTGACGGTGGGCGCCGGGTTCTGGTTCCACGGCAACTGGTCCTATCCGCGCGCCCCCGAGATCCCGTGCACGGTGCGCGCGCGCCAGGCGCACCTGCGCGGGGACGACGGTTGCCTGCGCATCAGCGAGACCACGGCCGACGTCGTGGTCTGGGGCAGCGGCGGTCCGTACACGGAATATGTCGTCCGCCCCCCGGCCCCGGCCAGCATCGGCGGGCGGCGCTACGTGCCGGAAGACTGATCGATCCGGGCCGCTGCCATACTGCAGGCTCTCGCTCCAGGGAGGCTTGCCATGTCGAACCCATTCCGCGCGCTGCTCGTCGGTGTCGCGCTCATGCTTGGCGCGGGAAGCGCTGGCGCCGCCCCTGCCGACGACCCGTTGACGCTGTACTTCCGCGCCGCCATCACGATCGAGCCGGACGGCTCACTGTCCGCCCTGGACTGGCATGACGCCGAAAAAATGCCCGCGACGTTGCGCGCAAGGCTGGACGAGCGCGTGCGCTCGTGGGAGTTCGTGCCCGGCGCGATCGACGGGACGCCGACGGTGACCGAGACCACGCTTCGCCTGCGGATCCGCGCGTCTGCGCTAGGCGAAGGGCTGGTGCTCACGGTCGAGAACGCGGAAACCGGTGCCGCCATCGCGCCCCTGATGCCGCCCGAGTATCCGCGCGAGGCGCTGCGGCGCCGCGTCGAGGCCGCAGTGCTGGCGGAACTGGACGTCGCTTCGGACGGGACGCGCAGCGTCTCCATCGCCGGCTACGAAGGCGACGAGCGGACCCGCCCGAAGTTCGAGCGGGCGGTGGAAGGCATGTTCGCGAACCTGGACATCCAGTTCGAGCGCGTGGGCGGACATCCCGCGCCGGCCCATTTCACGGTGCCGGTCAATTTCTGCCTGGACAAGACCTGTGACGACCACGCGTGGCCTTCGCGCGATACGGCGGCGGCCACGGCGCCGGGGCAGCCGGTGGCGCGCGACAGCGTCGCGAGCGTCGCGACCGACGTGAAGGGCCAGGCGATCTGATGCGCGCGCTGTTCTTCCTCGCGATGTTCGTGGTCGCGCCGGTCGCCTCCGCCGACGAGGTGGAGCGCTTGCCGTTCGCCGCGCCGGTCGCAGTGGCTGCCGACGGGACGGTGACGGTCGGCGACATGGAAGGCATCCAGGGGCCGCTCGCGGAAGCCGTTCGCGGGATGCTCGGCAAGTTGCCGTTCGTCCCGGGCCGCCTGGAAGGCGTGGCCGTGGACAGCCAGGTGTTCGTCGACGGCGTGGTGGCACTGCATCCGGTCGGTGACGAGTTCCAGCCGAAACTCGAAAGCGTGGAGACGCATCCGCTCCTGCAGCATTGGCGCCCGGCCGACTACCCGTTCGAGATGCTCAGGGCGCGGAAGGACGGCGTCGCCACGCTCGTGCTGCAGGTCGGCGCGGACGGTCGCATCGAGGACATCGAGGTCGTCTCGCGGACGCATCGCGACATCGCGAAGGCTGCACGCGCGGCGGCCTACCACTGGCGATTCGCGCCGCAGGGCGCCGGCTTCCAGGTCGGGGCGACCTTCTGGGCGCATGGGAATGCCACGGAATCCGACATCCCCGCGGTGGATTGCCCGGTGCCCGTGCAGCTGGCGCATCTGCCGGGCGACGACGGCTGCCTGCGGATCAGCGAGACGACGGGACTTGGTGTCCGGCGCGGGGATCCGGTGGTGCCGGTCCGTCACCTGTTGCCGTCACCCGCGCCCCGCTCGGCCTCCGGCCAAGGCGACTGATGCGCATTCCACTGCTGGTCGACACCGATCCCGGCGTCGACGACGCGCTGGCCTTGCTGATGGCGTTCGCCGATCCGCGACACGACGTGGTCGGGTTGACGATCGCGGCCGGCAACGTCGGGCTGCACCACACCGTCGCGAACGCGCTCAAGCTGTGCGAGGTCGCCGGGCGCGACGACATCCCGGTGTTCGCGGGTGCCGCGACGCCGCTGCTGCACCCGGCGCCGCACGCCGCGTTCGTCCATGGCGAGGATGGCCTGGGCGACACGGGGTACGTGCCGTGCCCGCGGGGCGCGGAGCCGGAACATGCCGCGCAGGCGATCCTCCGCCTGTCCCACGAACACGCCGGCCGCCTGGTGCTGGTCGCGCTCGGGCCGCTGACCAACATCGCGCTCGCGCTGCGGCTGGATCCGACGCTGCCGCAACGCATCGCGCGCCTCGTCGTGATGGGCGGCGCGGTGACCGGGCACGGCAACATGACGCCGGCCGCGGAATTCAACATCTACTTCGACCCGGAGGCGGCGCACGTCGCCTTCACGTCGTTCCCGCGCATCGAGGTCGCCGACTGGGAAGCGGTGATGCGCCACGGGTTCCCGCACGCGCGGTTCGACCAGTGGCTGGCTTCCGGGACGGCGCGGGCGCGGTTCTACGACGGCATCTCCGCGCACACCCGGCGCTGGGCGGCCGGGCATCGCGGCGACCACTGGCATTCGGCGGATGCCCTGGCCATTGCCTTCGCGCTGGAGCCGGAGGGCGCGCTGGAGGTCCTCGAGCGTCCGCTGGCGGTGGAACTGGCCGGCACGGCGACCCGGGGCGCAACCCTGGTGGACTGGGACCGCCGGGGCGGGGCCCCGGACAACGCGGCCATCCTCATGGCCTACGACCAGGCGCGGTTCGAGGCCCGGGTCCGGGACGCGCTGGCGTTCAGCTAGCCGGGCGGGTCGCGGCTTGCCGCTGGGGCAGGCGACCGGCTATCATGCCCGGCTTCCCGCAACACACCGGCGCCCGCCATGAAGGCCGACATCCATCCCGACTACCGTGACGTCGTGTTCCAGGACGTGACTTCCGACTTCAAGATCCTCACGCGCTCGACGCTCTCCAGCAAGGAGACGATCAAGTGGGAGGACGGCAACGAGTACCCGCTGGTCAAGATCGAGATCTCCTCGTCCTCGCACCCGTTCTACACCGGCCAGCAGAAGCTGATGGACACCAGCGGCCGCGTGGACAAGTTCCGGAAGCGCTACGCGCAGAAGTGATCGCGCGGGGCCGGTGCCCCGACGCCAGCACGCACGACGGCCGCCCCAGGGCGGCCGTTCGCGTTCCTGGTACCACCGTTTCAGCGGCGCCCGGCGTCACGACCATGCGGGGCCGCATGCGATAATGCGGGTTTCCCCCGCAGGAACCGCGTCCATGTCCGAGCAGAGCAAGCCCGCCAGCCGCCAGGCCACCGTGACCGTCGACGACAAGTCCGTCGGCCTTCCGGTCGTCGAGCCGGTGCTGGGCCAGCCCTGCGTGGACATCGGCAAGCTGCCCAGGGAAACCGGCTGCTTCACCTACGACCCGGGCTTCACCGCGACCGCCAGCTGCAAGTCGGCCATCACCTACATCGACGGCGACCAGGGCGTGCTGCTGTACCGCGGCTACCCGATCGAGCAGCTGGCCGAGCAGTCGAACTTCCTGGAGGTCGCCTACCTGCTGATGCACGGCGAGCTGCCGACCGGCGACCAGTTCTCGAGGTTCGAGCACGAGGTCACGCATCACACGATGATGCACGAGGCCTTCAAGAAGTTCCTCGGCGGCTTCCGCCACGACGCGCACCCGATGGCGATGCTGGTCGGGATGCTCGGCTCGATGGCGAGCTTCTACCACAACGACCTCGACCTCGAGGATCCCGAGCAGCGCCGCCTGGCGGCCATCCGCCTGATCGCCAAGGTGCCGACCATCGCGGCGGCCTGCTACCGCACCTCGATCGGCTGGCCGCTGCGCTACCCGCGCAACAACCTCGAATACACCACGCGCTTCCTGCACATGCTCAAGGAAGTGCCGGCCGAGCCGCTGGAGCTCAGCCCGGTCGCCGCGCGCGCGATGGACCTGCTGTTCATCCTGCACGCCGACCACGAGCAGAACGCGTCCACGTCGACCGTCCGCCTCGTCGGTTCCACCGGCGCCAACCCCTATGCGTGCGTCGCCGCCGGCGTCGCCGCGCTCTGGGGCCCGGCGCACGGCGGTGCGAACGAGGCGGTGCTCAACATGCTCGAGGAGATCGGGCGGCCGGAAGACGTCCAGTCCGCGGTGGACCGCGCGAAGGACAAGGAGTCGGGCTTCCGCCTGATGGGCTTCGGCCACCGCGTGTACAAGAACTTCGATCCGCGCGCGAAGATCATCCGCGCCGCGTGCCACGAGGTGCTCGACGACCTGGGCGTGGACGACCCGCTGCTCGACGTCGCGATGCGCCTGGAGGAGGCCGCGCTGAAGGACGAGTACTTCGTGCAGCGCAAGCTCTACCCGAACGTCGACTTCTACAGCGGCATCATCTACAAGGCGCTGGGCATCCCGACCGAGATGTTCACGGTGATGTTCGCCATCGCGCGCACCGCCGGCTGGGTGTCGCACTGGCTGGAGCAGCAGGACGACCCGGAGAACCGCATCGGGCGTCCGCGGCAGGTCTACACCGGCCACGGCACGCGCGACTACGTCGCGACCGGCAAGCGCTAGGCGCCCTCGTAGCCGGCGATCTCCTCGTCGGCCATCAGCGTCCGCAACTGCGTGATCGACGCGCGCCGCATCGGGCGCTCGTCGATGCCCGACAGCGGCGCCTGCCGCAGCACGTCGTGCGGCAGCACCGTCAGGTCGAAGGTCAGCTCGTCCGCGCTGAACAGCCAGACCGGGAAGTCCGCCTGGCGCGCACGGTCCAGGCGCAGCAGGCGGCTGCGCGATTCGGCCGGGATGGCGTGCTCGTCCAGGAACCGGGGGACAGCGTCCGCGTCGTCGGCGTGCAGGTGCAGCGAGACCGGCGCGTGCGGATCCGCGGTGCCCTCCAGCACCGGGCCGACGAGCCGCGGCTCGAACGGGGAGAAGAATTCCAGCGCGCGCAGCGCCGCCTCGCGCCGCACCTGCAGCGCGGCGGTGGTCGCGTCGCCCTGGAACAGCCGCTGGTACTCGCGCAGCGCGTCCTCGATCTCGCGGTTGCGCGGCAACGAGGCGTCGTCGTGGATGCCCAGCCGCTCGGCGGCCTTGAGCTTGGCCTGGTGGTAGTCGCGGATGCCGCTCTCGGCCATCAGCCGCGCGGCCTCGTTGGCCAGGCGGTGGCGGCGCTCACGGGTCCGGGTCTGCGCGTGGGTGTGCGCGTGCTGGCGTGCGTGGGGCATGGAAGGACCTCCGCGTGGCCTCGTTGGACTCTACCCCACGCAGCCCCTCAGAAGATGTCGAACGCCTCTTCCTCGCTGGCCGCGTCCTCGTCGTATTCGGTGTAGACCGGCATCCGGTCCAGGTCCTCGGTCTTCACCCACTCGACGATGCCGGTGCTGCCTTCGGGCAGCAGCCGCCCGCCGGGCCCGACCGAGACCCTGGCCATCCCGGCGGGCGGGTCGAGCACGACCTCGTCGCGGCCTTCCAGGACCACGCGCATGTAGTCGATCCAGATCGGCAGGGCGGCGCGGCCGCCGTACTCGCCGCGGCCCAGGCTCTTGAAGTCGTCGCGCCCGACCCAGACGGTCGTCACGACGTCCGCGCCGAAGCCCGAGAACCATGCATCGCGGTGGTCGTTGGTCGAACCCGTCTTGCCGCCCACGTCCGGGCGCCCGAGCACCTTGGCGCGCACGCCGGTGCCGCGCTGCACGACATCGCGCAGCATCGAGTTGACCTGGAAGGCGGTGCGCTCGTCGATGGCGCGCGGCGCGAGGATCGCGTCCTCGTCCACGGGCTCCCCCGGTTCGGGCCCCGTGGCGGGCGCCTCCGGTTCGGCGGGCGCCAGCGGCCCCAGGTTGAAGCCGTCCACCACCTGCGAGGCGCTCACTTCCTCGCCGGCCTTCGCGCCCGGCCCGCACGCGGGGCAGGCGACCGCCGGTTCGGCCTTGTAGACGACGTTGCCGTCGCGGTCGCGTACCTCGTCGATGAACCACGGGGTGATCCGGAAGCCGCCGTTGACGAAGGCGGCGAACCCGCGCGCCACGGTCATCGGATGCACGGACGCGGTGCCCAGCGACATCGAGAGGTTGGGCGGCAGCTCTTCCTCGTCGAACCCGAAGTTGGTGATGTATTGCCGCGCGTAGTCCACGCCGATGGCGTCGAGCAGGCGCACGGACACCAGGTTGCGCGACTGGACAAGCGCCTCGCGCAGTCGCATCGGGCCGCGGAAGTCGCCGGAGTCGTTCTGCGGGCGCCACACGTTGCCGGCGCGGTCGCGGAACACGACCGGCGCGTCGAGGACGATGGAAGCCGGGTTGAAGCCCCGCTCGAACGCGGCCGCGTACAGGAAGGGCTTGAAGCTCGAGCCCGGCTGGCGGCGGGCCTGGGTGGCCCGGTTGAACTTGCTGCCGTTGAAGCTGAAGCCGCCCGACAGTGCCAGCAACGCGCCGTTGTCGGCGTCCAGCGACACCAGGGCGACCTGCGCCTGGGGCAGCTGCGCGAGCACGTAGCTCGCCTCGCCCCCGGCCGGCACGACGACGTCCTCGCCGACCGTGGCAACCGGCGCTTCGTCTGCGGCCGCCTCGTCCCCGGCGGGGGGCTCCACCACGCGCACGCGCACCAGGTCGCCACGGTCGAGCAGCGCGCCGGGCGTGCGTCGCGTCCAGCTGCTCGACTCGGCGTCGAGTTCGATCTCGCGACCGTTGCGCAGCACGGCACGCGCGCGCGGGCCGTCGGTGCCGAGCACCAGCGCCGGCAGCAACCCGTTCTGGGGCGGGATCGTGTTGAGCCGTTCGACCGCCTGCGCGGCCGTCTCGTCGGGGCGCAGCGCCAGTTCCTGCTCCGGCCCGCGCCAGCCGTGCCGGTGGTCGTACTCCGCCAGCCCGGTGCGGATCGCCCGCGAGGCGGCGGCCTGCAGCGCGGGATCGATCGTGGTGGTCACGTGGTACCCGCGGACCAGCACGTCGTCGCCGAAGCGCTCGATCATCTCCTGGCGCACCATCTCGGCCAGGTACGGGGCATAGGCCTCGATCGGGCGCTCGTGCGGCTCGGCATGCATGGGCACGGCCTGCGCCGCGCGCATCTCGGCCTCCGTGATGAACCCGAGCTCGGCCATGCGCTGCACGATGTAGTCGCGCCGGATCCGGTTGCGCTCCGGGTTGCTGACCGGGTTGCCGCTGGACGGGAACTTGGGCGTGCCGGCGAGGGTGGCGATCTCGTCCAGGGTCAGTTCGTCGAGCGACTTGCCGTAGTAGAACTCCGCGGCCGCGGCGATGCCGTACGCGCGGTTCCCGAAGAAGCTCTTGTTGAGGTACAGCTCGAAGATCTCGTCCTTGGTGAGCTCGCGCTCCATCTTCAGCGCCAGCAGCATCTCGGCGAGCTTGCGCGTGTAGCTGTATTCGGAGGTCAGGTAGAACTGGCGGGCGACCTGCTGGGTGATGGTCGAACCGCCCGGCACGCGCTCGTCGTCGGTGGTGGCCAGCAGCCAGATGGCGCGGGCCACGCCCTTGTAGTCGACGCCGGGGTGCTCGTAGAAGCGGCTGTCCTCGATCGCGATGAAGGCCTGCTTGACCCGTTCCGGGACCTCCTCGATCTCGATCGGATAACGCCGCGTCTCACCGAACAGTGCGATCAGCTGGCCGTCCCGGGCATGGACGTACAGGGGCTCCTGGAGCTCCACCGTCCGCAGGGTGTCCACGTCGGGCAGCTTCGGGACGATCAGGAAATAGAGGAGGGCGGCGGCGAGCAGGCCCAGCAGGGCGACGCCGGCGAACGCGAGCAGCGCCCAGCGCAGCAGGCGGCGAATGGGGGGCATCGGGGGGCGGTCCAAGGGGGCTTCCGGGGTCGCGGGCAGTATAGGGGAGCGTCCCAAAACAGGTGTCGACCGCACAGATCGGGACGCCGGCCCCTCCCGGAGGGTTGCCATGGGGTAAAAAGTCCGTTATTTAAGGTTCAGCGACACGTTTTGCGCGTAAGCGCCCGTGGATAGGGGAGAAACCGTGGGCCTGATCACAAAAAGTCAGCCGCCGCTGGTCGGCGTCGACATCAGTTCCACCGCGGTCAAGCTCCTGCAGCTCTCTCGGGCGGGGGACCGGTACCGCGTGGAGCACTATGCCGTCGAGCCGCTGCCGCCCAACGCGGTGGTGGACAAGAACATCGTGGAGCTCGAGGCCGTCGGCGAGGCGATCAAGCGCGCCGTGAACCGGTCCGGCACCCGGGCCAGGCACGCCGCGGCCGCGGTTGCGGGCTCGGCCGTCATCACCAAGGTGATCCCGATGGCCGGCGACCTGGACGAGGAGGAACTCGAGGCCCAGGTCGAGCTGGAGGCCGTCAACTACATCCCGTACCCCCTCGACGAGGTCAACCTCGACTTCGAGGTCCTCGGCGCGATCCCGAACAACCCCGAGATGGTGAACGTCCTGCTGGCGGCCTCGCGCAGCGAGAACGTCGAGGCCAGGCAGACCGCCCTGGAGCTCGGCGGCCTCACCGCCCGGGTCATCGACATCGAGGCCTTCGCCATCGAGAACGCCTACGCCTTGCTGGCCGGCAACCCCGGCGCCCCGCAGGCGGGCATCGTCGCGCTGGTGGACGTCGGCGCGACCACGACCACGCTCAACATCCTGCGCGACGGGCGCTCGATCTATACCCGCGAGCAGGCCTTCGGCGGCAAGCAGCTCACCGACGAGGTGATGCGCCGCTACGACCTCGGCTACGAGGAGGCGAACCTGGCCAAGCGCCAGGGCGGCCTGCCCGCCAGCTACGAGGAGGAAGTGCTGCTGCCGTTCAAGGAGGCGCTGGTCCAGCAGGTCGGCCGCCTGCTCCAGTTCTTCTACGCCGGCAGCGAGTTCAACAAGGTCGACCGGGTGGTGCTGGCCGGTGGCTGCGCGTCCATCCCGCGGGTCGCCGAGATGGTGGAGTCCCAGCTGGGCGTCCCCACCGCCGCGGCCAACCCGCTGGCGCACATGACGCTCGGCCCGCGCGTGCAGGCGCACGCGCTGGCCCAGGACGCGCCGGCCCTGATGATCGCCTGCGGCCTGGCGCTGAGGAGCTTCGACTGATGGCCAGGATCAACCTGCTCCCCTGGCGCGAGGAGCGGCGCCAGCAGCGCCAGAAGGAATTCTTCGTGATGCTCGGCGCGGCGGCGATCGGCGCGGTCGTGCTGGCGTTCGCGATCATCAGCTGGCACGGCGCGCAGGTCGACGGCCAGCGCGAGCGCAATGACTACCTGAAGCAGCAGATCGCCACGCTCGACAAGCACATCGCCGAGATCCAGGCGCTCGACGAACAGAAGGCCCGCCTGCTGGCGCGCAAGGAAGTCATCGAGCAGCTGCAGGCGAACCGCTCGCAGATGGTCCATCTGTTCGACTCGCTGGTGCGCACGATCCCCGACGGGGTCGTGCTCACCTCGATCCGCCAGGAGGGCAACGTCCTGACGATCGAGGGTCGCGCCCAGTCGAACGCGCGGGTCAGCACCTACATGCGCATGCTCGAAGGCTCGGGCTGGATGACCCGTCCCGAGCTCGGGATCATCGAGGCGCGGCCGGGTGCGCCCGGGCTGCCCTACGTGTTCACGCTGCGCGTGACCCAGAGCGATCCGAACGCGCCGGTGGATGCCGACGGCGACGGCGTGCCCGACGAGGCGCCGGCCGGCGATGCCGCGCCTGCAACCGGGGAGGCCGCCGCATGAGCCGCAGGATGTCGCTCAAGGAACTGGACTTCAACAACATCGGCGGCTGGCCGCGCGAGTTCAAGCTCGGCTTCTGCGCGCTGGTGGCGCTGCTGATCGTCGCGCTCGCCTGGTGGTTCTTCGTGCGCGACCAGCGCGAGCAGCTGCAGTCGCTCGAGAGCGAGGAGACCCAGCTGCGGTCCCAGTTCGAGACCAAGCAGGGCCGCGCCGCGAACCTCGAGCCGCTGAAGCTGCAGCTCGCGCAGATGGAGCAGCAGCTCCAGCAGATGCTGCGCCAGCTCCCCAGCAAGACGGAGATGCCCGACCTCATCGTGGACATCTCGCAGACCGCGCTGGCCACCGGCATCACCAACGAGCTGTTCCAGCCCGGTCCGGAGACGCCGAAGGAGTTCTACGCCGAGAAGCCCATCTCGCTGCGCATGGTGGGCACGTACCACCAGTTCGGCGCGTTCGTCAGCGGCGTCGCGTCGCTGCCGCGCGTGGTGATCATGACCATGCACAACATCTCGCTGAAGCCGCGCGACGGCGGCAGCTTCGCGCCGAACAGCCCGCTCGTCCTGTCGGGCACGGTCAAGACGTACCGGTACCTCGACGAGAACGAGACGCCCGCGCCTGCGACGGGGGAGGGCCAGCGATGAACCTTCGAACCTCTTCGCTCGCGCGTGCCGGCGCGGTCGCGCTGGCCGCGCTGCTCGCCACCGGCTGCGGCCGCGGCGTGACCAGCGGCCCCAACGCCCCGACCAACCTCGAGCAATGGACCGCGGAAGTCCGCGCCAGGCCGGCGCCGCCGCTGGACCCGCTGCCGGTGATGCAGCAGTTCGAGACCTTCGAATATGCCGCGCAGGGCCTGCGCGATCCCTTCAGCAATGCCTTCACCGACGAAGGCGGCGGCACCGGGCCGCGTCCGGATCCGAACCGGCCGCGCCAGGCGCTGGAGCAGTTCCCGCTCGACAGCCTCGACATGGTCGGCACGATCGGCACCGGCGCCACCATGCAGGGTCTGATCATGGCTCCGGACAAGGTCACGTACCGGGTCCGTCCGGGCGTGTACATGGGCCAGAGCGACGGCCAGGTGGTGTCGATCCACGAAGACCGCATCGAACTCGTCGAACTCGTGCCTGACGGCGCGGGCGGCTGGCTCGAACGACCCGCCTCGATCGCCATCGAAGAATGAATTCCCCGGGGGATAGCACGATGACCGTCAACAACGCCTACCGATCGCGCAACCGCGCCCCGCGCACTGCCCGATCGTCCGTCCGGGCCGGCGCCCTCGGCATCGCGGTGGGGCTGCTCGCCGCACTCGGTGCCGCGAACGCCGCGCCTGCCTCGGCCGTCGCGGTGGGCCTCGCGCAGACCGTGCCGGTCTCGCCGCTGGATCCCGCCAAGCAACTGCCCGGCCGGCTCGAGGTCGCCGACATCGACTTCAGCCGCGGCGAAGGCGGCTCCGGCAAGCTCACGCTGCGCTTCGACGGCCCGGGCGCCCTGGCCGACCTGCGCAACGAATCGTCGCGGGTGGTGGTGCAGGTCCCGAACGCCAGCGTCCCGGCGTCGCTGCAACGGCCGCTGGACGTCACCGACTTCGCGACGCCGGTCGTGTCCATCGACGCGCGCGAGGGCTCGGGCGGTACCACGGTGGTGCTCGACACCCGCGGCGGCTACGAAACGATGGCCTACCAGAGCGGCAACCAGTACATCGTCGAGGTCGTGCCGAAGGCCGCGCCGGACCCGGTCGCGAACGCCAGCGGCGCGGACACCGGCGTGCAGGTCGAGGAGCGCGCCTACACCGGCCATCCGGTGACGTTCAACTTCCAGGACGTGCCGGTGCGGGCGGTGCTCAAGCTCATCGCCGACGAGTCGAACCTCAAC